>JANOKY010000185.1:0-2448 GCA_031419635.1 Burkholderiales bacterium
CGCCGCACGCAGATGCTCGATGAACGCGCTGACCTTGCCCGGCACCAGCTTGGGCGACGGGAACACGGCGTGGATCTCCTGCGCGGGCAGCGTGTGGCGGTCGAGGATCGGTTTCACAGCGCCGTCGGCGACCGATTCGCGCGCCACGTACCAGGGCAGAATCGCGATGCCCAGGCCCTCACGCGCCGCGGCGAGTACGGCCGAGAGGTTGTTCGAGCGCAGCGGGCCGCGCACCGGCACGACCTGCTCCTTGCCGTCAGCGCCGGTGAGCATCCAGCGGTCGTCGCCTTGCACGGTGCTGTAGATCAGACAGGCGTGTTGCGACAGCTCCTGCGGCGCCTTCGGTGTGCCGCGCGCCTTCAGGTACGCGGGCGCGGCGACCATGACCCAGGGGTTGCGGCCGAGGTAGCGTGAGCCAAGCGTCGAGTCGGCCAGCCGCCCCATTCGGACCGCCAGGTCCATGCCTTGCTCGACCATGTTGACGTAACGGTCGTCGAACGACAGGTCCACCGTCAGGCTCGGGTTCTCGCGCATGTAGTCGATGGCCAGCGGCACCAGCACGCGCCGGCCAAAGGCCACCGAGGTCGAGATGCGCAGCGTGCCGCCGACGCCGCTTTGCATCAGCGTGGCCAGGTTGTCGGCGGCTTCGATCTCGTGCGCGATGGCCTTGCACTTGTCGTAGTACAGCGCGCCCACCTCGGTCGGGCTCACGCCACGCGTCGTGCGGTGCAGCAGGCGCGCGCCCAGGCGCTCTTCCATGGCAGCCACGGCCTTGGTGGCGGTGGGCTGGGTGATGCCGAACTCGGCCGCCGCTTTCGAGAAGCTGCCCGTCTCGACGATGCGGATGAAGAGGGCAACGGCGGCCACACGGTCCATGGCCCCGATGGTAGCCCTTGGTATTCCGCTGTGGAATAGCAAAGATGCCGGGGCTGGGCTTCCCGCCACGCAGCCGTCGGCAGACCATCACGCTCAACTGAAAAGGAGTCCGTGATGGCAAAGATGAAGGCCGCAATGGCCGCCGTACTGGTGATGGAAAAGGAAGGCGTGACGCAGGCCTTCGGCGTGCCCGGCGCCGCCATCAACCCGCTGTATGCGCAACTGCGCGAGCGCCAGACGATCGCCCATGTGCTGGCGCGCCACGTCGAAGGCGCCTCGCACATGGCCGAGGGCTACACGCGGGCCAAGGCCGGCAACATCGGCGTGTGCATCGGCACTTCGGGCCCGGCGGGCACCGACATGGTCACGGGCCTGTACTCGGCGCAGGCCGATTCGATCCCGATCCTGTGCATCACCGGCCAGGCGCCCAGAGCCCGCATGCACAAGGAAGACTTCCAGGCGGTGGACATCACCTCGATCGTGAAGCCGGTGACCAAGTGGGCGACGACGGTGCTCGAACCCGCACAGGTGCCGCGCGCCTTCCAGCAGGCCTTCCACCTGATGCGCTCGGGCCGGCCGGGGCCCGTCCTGATCGACCTGCCGTTCGATGTGCAGATGGCGGAGATCGAGTTCGACATCGAGACCTACGAGCCGCTGCCGGTGTACAAGCCCGCCGCCACGCGCAAGCAGGCGGTCAAGGCGATCGAGATGCTGCAGGCCGCCGAGCGGCCCCTGATCGTGGCCGGCGGCGGCATCATCAATGCCGACGCGTCGGCGCAGTTGGTCGAGTTCGCCGAACTCGTCGGCGTGCCGGTGATCCCGACCCTGATGGGCTGGGGCACGATACCCGACGACCACCCCTTGATGGCCGGCATGTGCGGCCTGCAAACCAGCCACCGCTATGGCAACGCGACGATGCTGGCAGCGGACTTTGTGCTCGGCGTCGGCAACCGCTGGGCGAATCGCCACACCGGCAGCGTCGAGGTCTACACCAAGGGCCGGACCTTCGTGCATGTCGACATCGAGCCAACCCAGATCGGCCGCGTCTTCAGCCCCGACTTCTGCATCGTCTCCGACGCCAAGGCCGCGCTCGAACAGTTCATCGCGGTGGCCAAGGAGTTGAAGGCCGCCGGCAAATTGAAGGACCGCAACGAATGGGTCGCGCAATGCCGCGAGCGCAAGCGCACCCTGCTGCGCAAGACGAATTACGAAGCGGTGCCGATGAAGCCGCAGCGCGTGTACCAGTGCATGAACAACAACTTCCCGCGCGACACGACCTATGTCTCGACGATCGGCCTGAGCCAGATCGCCGGTGCGCAATTCCTGCATGTGTTCGGGCCGCGGCAGTGGATCAACTGCGGCCAGGCCGGCCCGCTGGGCTGGACCATCCCGGCCGCACTCGGCGTGCGCGCGGCCGACCCCACGCGCACGATCGTCGCGCTGTCGGGCGACTACGACTTCCAGTTCATGATCGAAGAGCTGGCGGTGGGCGCGCAGTTCAAGCTGCCCTACATCCACATGGTGGTCAACAACAGCTACCTCGGCCTGATCCGCCAATCGCAGCGCGGCTTC
>JANOKY010000186.1:0-2748 GCA_031419635.1 Burkholderiales bacterium
GGCTGGGTCGACCGGCCCGACGCCACCGCGCATGTGCTCGGCAAGGGCAGCAAGCGGCGCAGTGTGCCGGTGGGCCGCGCGGCGCTCAATGCGCTCGACGCCTGGCTGGCGCACCGCGAGCCCCTGGCCAAGCCCGACGAAGCCGCGCTGTTCGTCAGCCGCCGCGGCACGCGCCTCACTGCCAGCCAGGTGCGCTCACGCTTGAAGGCGCTGGCGATCCAGGCAGGGCTGCCCACGCATGTGCACCCCCACATGCTGCGCCACAGTTTTGCTTCGCACCTGCTGCAATCCAGCGGTGACCTGCGCGCGGTGCAAGAGCTGCTCGGCCACGCCAACATCGCGACCACGCAGGTCTACACCAAGCTCGACTTCCAGCACCTGGCCAAGGTCTATGACGCCGCGCACCCGCGCGCGAAGCGTCGCGGTTGAAGTGTTCTCGCGCAAAGCGTCGCGGTTGACCCGTTCTCGCGCCAAGCGCAAGTAGCAAGTCCTGGGCGCTCAGGTGTTGAGCTTGACCGCGCGGCCGATGAACTGGATCGGCCCGGTCGGCCGGCCGGTGGGTGAGCCCGCAGGCGGCTCCAGCGTGATCTCGAACAACTGGTTCGGCTGCAATGCGGGCAGTTGGTCCAGGCGCACGCGCAGCGGCTCGCCGGGGCGCACCAAACCGAGCGAGACCGGCGCGGCCCAGTTGTCGGCTTTGGTCCAGAACTGCAAGGCCCTGTCCTCAGGTGTTGCTGTCCGTGCCAGCGGTGTCAGGGTCAACTCGCGCGCCGCATGGGCCTGCACCACCCAGCCAGGCGCCTGGCCTCCCGGCGCCACCAGCACCACCACGTAGCGCGGCTCGGCGTCGCCCAGGGGCGCCCAGCCTGGCCGGACCGTCAGCAGCAAGGCAGCCGCCACGCCGCCCGCGGCCAGCGTGCGCCACAGGGCCAGGCTTGTCCACCAAGCTTGCCAACGCGAGGCGGCGGGCGTTCGGTGCGTGGGCGCAGTCGACGCTGGCCCAAGGCTTTGTTCGATGCGCTGCCACAGCGCGGCCGGGGGCTCGATCGGCGGCGCCAAGGCGGTCAGGCCATGCAGTCGCGCCTCCCAGACATCGACAGCCTGGCGCAAAGCCGCGTCCAGCGGCAGGCGCCGTTCCACGTCGCGCCGCCGGGCACGCTCCAAGGTGCCGAGCACGTACTCGGCGGCTTCATCGTCGCGGTCTTCGGGCCCGGCGGGCTCGGCATCGCTCACTGCATGCACTCCCGAAGCGATTGCAGGCCACGCCGAATCCAGGCCTTGACGGTGCCCAGCGGCGTGGCCAGCCGTTGCGCGATCTCGGCGTGGGTGCAGCCATCGACATAGGCCAGCACGATGCTCGAACGCTTGGCGGCGTCGAGCTGGCCGAGGCAGTTGTCGAGCGTGCCCATCTCGGCGCCCGGTGCCATGCTCGCGCCGCCCTGCTGCGCATGCTGCAGGTCGATCGCTTCGAGTGTGGCTTCGTCCATCGCGATCTGCCGGCCGCTGTTGCGCACCTCGTTCAACGCGCAGTGGCGCACCACGCTGTAGAGCCAGCCGCGCGCCGAGCCCCGTGCCGCGTCGAAAGTGCGCGCCTTGTCCCAGACCTTGATGAAGGCATCGTGGACCACGTCTTCGGCCAGGTGGCGCTGGCGCACGATGCGCAGCGCCACGCCGAGCATCTGCCGCGCCTCCGCGTCATACAGGCGCCGCAGCGCAGCGCGCTCGCCGCGGGCGCAGGCGACGAGCGCGGCTTCATGGTCGAAAAGCGGCGGTGGGGCGGGCATCGATGCCCGGCATGCTAGCCGAGCCCCGGCGTGGCTACATCGCGGCCCAGAATATGTAGTCGGCCTGGTACTTGACGACTTCCTTCTTGCCCTTGGAATCGGCAGCGCAGGCAGACGCGGGGGCCACACCGCCCACGGTGGCGACGCGCTGGATGTAGGTCACGCCGGTCATGGCGCCCTGGCCCATCGCCGGGTTGGCCTTGACCAGTTGCAGCGGGATGTTGCCCGCGGGGCTCGGCGACACCGCAACCTGGGTGCCGGTGAGCTTGGAGCTGTCCATCGAGGCCCAGGTGGCCGGCGGGCCGAAATAGGTGCCGACGGCCTTGCCGGCGCGGCTGTTCAAGACCGCGTTGGGGCCGACAAAGACCCACTCGAACTGGCCCGCAGCGGCGGCCTTTTCGCGGCACTCGTAAGTGATCTCGCCGACGCCAACGGTTTCCATTGCGACCTTGTTGCCGGCGGGCACTTTCACCGCGTCGGGCAGGGCCGCCTGCGAAAAAGCCGGCGCCATCGGCATCATCGGGCTGGTGCCGGCGCAGGCCGACAGCAACAAAAGTGACGCAGCGGCGACGGCAAGCACGGGGGTGGACTTCATGGTGAAAACTCCTAAGCTTGAATGGGTTGGGAAAGGCGGTGGCACTTCCGTGCCACTGCCTCCACTACCCGCCAGCCGAGGATCTGGATGCAGTGCGGCGAAAAAAAACGGGCCAACTTGCGCCGGACGCTACTTCGCCGTGGCCTTGTTGGCCATGATCTGGATGTCGCTGCCCTTGCTTTCGCCCTTGCCGATGGTGATCTGCGTGACCTGCTTGCTCTGGTCGTCGCTCAGCATCAGCATGTGCCCTGCGCCATGGTCCATCTCGGTGAACTGCTTGCCCGCGGCCTGGGCCTTCAACTTGTCGCGGTAAAAGCCCGCCACCTTGTCGGGCGCGTCGTCGCTGTGCAGGATCACGGTGACCATGCT
>JANOKY010000187.1:0-1969 GCA_031419635.1 Burkholderiales bacterium
ACCGGCAGCTTGAAGCGCCTGCCGCCGAATTCGACCGAGGTGTCGCACTCGGCGCGGCTCTGCACGCGGCACTTGCGCGGCAACAGCAGGATGTTGTCGTAGTCGAAGATTTCCATCAGGCCTCCCGCCGAGCCGCCCCAAGGAGGGCCTGCGCCCCCAGGGCCACGAAGAGGCCCCTGCGTGGCCCTGGGGGCAGCGAACGAATGTGATGGGGGTTCATTGAAGGTCGCTCCAGCTATGCGGTTGCGAGCGCTTGATTTGGTGACCCGGCAATGAAAACCGGGCGCCAATATGTGGGCCCGGTAGGCAATTCTACGCGGGTCGGTCCAGGCTCGGTGCGCCGAACAGGGCCTCGAGGTTGGCGCTCGATGCCCGGCCGACCTGCTGCCCCGGGCCTTCGAGCCATTGCGCCGCGCGTTCGCGGCCGAGATCGCGCAGCCGTTCGAGGAACGGCAGGTGCGCGATCAGCCGCGTCTCCGGCAGCAGGCTGCCGAGCTCGGCGTGGGCGTCGATCAGGTGCGTGCGCAGCCGCGCCAGCCGGCGCTTCAGGCGGCCGAAGGGCGACAGCGGCCAGGCCGGCCAGCGCGACGCGCGGGCCATCGCGCTCAGCTCGGCCAGCAGGCGGGCTTCGCGCAGGAAGGTGGCGTTGAAGGCGAAGTCCAGCGCGCGCTCGCGGATTTCATCGGCGCTTTGCGGCGCCTGGGCATAGGCCAGCGGGCTCAGGCAGACCATCAACAGGTCGGGCACGCCGCTGCGCACGAGAGGGAATAGGGCGGGGTTGGCGCTATAGCCGCCGTCCCAGTAGGGCTCGCCATCGATCAGCACAGCCGCCTGCAGCATCGGCAGGCAAGCCGACGCCAGCACCGCATCGACGCTCAACTCGGCGTTCTCGAACAGCCGCAGGCGCCCGCTGTTGGCATGTGTGGCGGCAATGAACAAGGGCAGGGCACCGGGCGCGCGCAGGCGCTCGAAGTCGATTTGCTCGGCCAGCAGATCGCGCAGCGGGTTCAGGCCCAGCGGGTTGATCTGCTGCGGCGAGAGCAAGCGGGCCCATTGCATCCAGGCCCTCGCGGCCGGCGCGAAGGCCGGGTTGTCGCTGCTGCCGACAGTGAAGTATTCGAACGGCACGCCGCTGCCCACGGCCTGCCACAGTTGCTGCAATGACGCGCGAGCGCCGTCATTGCCGCCGACTTGCAAGCCATGCGCCAAGGCCACCGCATTCATCGCCCCGGCGCTGGTGCCGCTGACGGCGGCGATCGGCAGGCGGCCGTCTTCGAGCAGGCGATCGAGCACGCCCCAGGTGAATGCGCCATGCGCTCCGCCGCCTTGCAGCGCCAAGCTGAGCGGTGGACGGTGGGAGAAGAGGCCTTGCATCGGTGCGGCAATTGGTGCGGCCATCATCGGCTGCCAGTGTGACAAGCAGGTAACGTGCCGCACGCCTGCCTAGAATCGACGCATGTCCTTGCCCGTAGAAGACCTTTCGCCTGCTGCCGCCAACGACCGCCTGCTGCGCCACCTCAACCCCGAGCAACGCGCCGCCGTCACGCTGCCGGCCGAGCCGGCGCTGATCCTGGCCGGCGCGGGCTCGGGCAAGACCCGCGTGCTGACCACGCGCATCGCCTGGCTTCTGAGCACCGGCCAGGTCTCGCCCGGTGGGCTGCTGGCGGTGACCTTCACCAACAAGGCCGCCAAGGAGATGCTCACCCGGCTGACGACGATGCTGCCGGTGAACGTGCGCGGCATGTGGATCGGCACCTTCCACGGCCTGTGCAACCGCTTCCTGCGCGCGCACTGGAAGCTCGCCGGCCTGCCGCAGGGTTTCCAGATCCTCGACAGCGCCGATTCGCTGTCGGCCGTCAAGCGCGTCATCAAGGGCATGAAGCTCGACGAAGAACGCTTCGTGCCCAAGCAGGTGTCGTACTTCATTGCCGGCAGCAAGGACGGCGGCCTGCGCCCGCGCGATATCGAA
>JANOKY010000188.1:0-2455 GCA_031419635.1 Burkholderiales bacterium
GCCATCACCTTGGCGGTGCCGATGTCCAGGCCCACGATCAAATCTTTGTATTCCTTAGCGGCCATCTGGTGTGTCCTTGTGGTCTTGTCAGCGTGGCGCGGCCACGGTGGTCGATGTCGAAACGCCGCGCAGGCGCAGGGCGTAGCCGCCTTCGTGGCGCAGGTCGGCGGTGAGCAGCGCGCGCGGGCCTGCGGCGGTGGCAAAGCGCTGGGTGGCCTGCGCCAGGGTGCGCACGAAGCGCTCGGTGCGCGCGACGATTTCGTCTTCGCTGCCACGGCCGAGTTCGATGTCGGCGCCGCTGTCGAGCTCGGCGCGCCACGAGCCGCGGGCCGACAGCTTCAAGGTGTCGATGCGCGCTTCGATCGGTGCCAGCACGGCGATCAGCCGTTGCTGCATCGCCAGCATCGCCTGGGAGCTGCCCTCGGGCCCGGCCAGCGTGATCAGGGCTTCGTCTTCGACATCGCCGAGGTTGGCCTCGAAGACTTCGCCGTGCGAGTTGACCAGCCGCTCGTTGCCTGCCTCGCCGTGCCACAAAGCCGCGACGCGATGCTCTTCGAGCGTGACCGCCAGGCGATTCGGCCAGACCCGGCGCACGATGGCCTGGCGCACCCAGGGCACCGACTCGAACGCCGCCCGGCCGCGGTTCAGGTCGATGCTGAAAAAGTTGCCGGTCAGCCGCGGCAACGCATTGGCGCGCAGCGTGGCCAGGTTGCTGCGCGAAAGTTCGCCGTCCAGCGTGATGCCGTGCACCGTGAACAGCGTCGCGCGGGTGGCCCAGACGACGGCCGCGGCCACCAGCACCAAGGCCGCGAGCAGGTACACCGCCGTGGCCACCGCGTTCATCAGGCGGATATCGGCCGGCGCCACAACGGGCGCGCGGTTGCTGGTGTTGCGGGCGCGGGTGGCCATCGGTCAGGTGTGTCCCTGGCTGTCCAGGCGCGCGCTTTGCAGCAGCAACACGCACAGCGGCTCATAGGCGATGCCGGCGGCCGCCGCCGATTTGGGCACCAGCGAATGGCCGGTCATGCCCGGCGAGGTGTTCATCTCGAGCAGGAAGGGCCGGCGGTCGGTGGCGCGGATCATCAGGTCGGCCCGGCCCCAGCCGCGGCAACCCAGCGAGCGGTACGCCGCCAGCACGACGCGCTGGATTTCGGCTTCTTCGGCCGCGGGCAGGCCGCTCGGCACCAGGTACTTTACGTCGTCGGTGAAATACTTGTTCTGGTAGTCGTAGGCGCCTTCGGGGGCGACGATGCGCACCACCGGCAGCGCGCGTGCGCCGGCGCCCTCGCCGAGCACCGGGCAGGTGACTTCCTCGCCGTCGATGAACTCCTCACACAGCACCTGCGCGTCGTAGCGCGCAGCGAGCTCCACCGCGGCCTGCATGTCGGAGTAGCCCGCGACCTTGCTCACGCCGATCGACGAGCCTTCGTGCGGTGGTTTGACGATCAGCGGCAGACCCAGCGTGTCGGGCACCGCGCGGCTGTACGCCGTGGTGCGCGCGCCCTCGCCCAGGACGATGTAGCGCGGCGTCGGCAGGCCCTCGGCCAGCCACAGCCGCTTGGTCATCACCTTGTCGATCGCGATCGCACTGGCCATCACGCCCGAGCCGGTGTAGGGGATGCCGAGCAGCTCGAGCGCGCCCTGCACCGTGCCGTCTTCGCCATGGCGGCCGTGCAGGGCGATGAAGCAGCGCGTGAAACCTTCGCGCTTCAACTCGACCAGGTCGCGCTCGGCCGGGTCGAAAGCCTGCGCGTCGACGCCCTGGCTTTTCAGCGCAGCGAGGACGCCGTTGCCGCTCATCAGCGAGATCTCGCGCTCGGCGCTCGAACCGCCCAGCAAGACGGCCACTTTTCCGAACGAACTCATGGCGCCGCACCCCCGCCCAGCTCAACGATGCGTGTGGCCACGTTGCCGATCGAACCCGCGCCCATCACGCTCACCACATCGCCGCCGCGGGCCTGGGCCATCGCGGCTTCCGGCAGGCCGTCGACCTCGTCGACAAACAGCGGATCGACCTTGCCGGCCACGCGCAGGGCCCGCGCCAGCGTGCGGCCGTCTGCCGCGACGATCGGCGCTTCACCGGCGGCGTAGACATCGGTCAGCAGCACCACGTCGGCGCTGCCGAGCACCTTGACGAAATCTTCGAAGCAATCTCGCGTGCGGGTGTAGCGGTGCGGCTGGAAGGCCAGCACCAGGCGCTGGCCGGGGAAGGCGCCGCGCGCGGCGGCGATCACCGCGGCCATCTCGACCGGGTGGTGGCCGTAGTCGTCGACCACGGTGAACAGGCCCGAGCCATCGCGCGCCGGCACCTCGCCGCAGCGCTGGAAGCGGCGGCCGACACCAGCAAATTTTTCGAGCGCGATGGCGATCGCGGCGTCGGGCAATTCGAGCTCGGTCGCCACCGCGATGGCAGCCAGCGCATTGAGCACGTTGTGCTCGCCCGGCAGGTTGAGCG
>JANOKY010000189.1:0-2769 GCA_031419635.1 Burkholderiales bacterium
GTCCGAAGGCCCACCAGATGGTGCGGTAGATCAGCGCATCGATCTCCTTGATGACACCCACCGACATCAGAAAGGTCGGGATCAGGATGATGGCGCCCGAGGTGATGGTGAAGACCGCGATGATCGCCGCGGTGATGGCGCCGAAGGTCACCAGCGGGACGGAGCCCTGGTAGGTCTTGTCGCGCTTGGCGATCACCAGGGTGCCGAAAAAGATGAAGCACGCGATCAGCGCACCGACGGCGAACAGGATCAGGCCGGCGTAGAACGACGGTGCGGCCATCATCGGCACGTACGAGGTCATCATCACGCTGGAGCCGCCCTGGTATACGGCCACGTTGTTCATCAGCGCGCCGATCAGCATCAGCGCAAAGGCGGCCCACGCGACGTTGGGCATCGCGATGCGGCAGCGCAGCAGCGTCGACGAGCAGAAGTACAGGATCGCGATCTCGAAGAAGATGATCCAGAAGATCAGCATGTCGATGCCGTGCGCCGTGAGCACCTGGTAAAAGGTGTCGGCCTCGAGCCAGTGGATCGCGGGCCAGCGCGTCAGCACCACACCGATGGCCAGGATGCCGCCGATCAGCAGGAACACCACGGCCGTGACCGCGTTGGCGATCATCAGCTTTTCGGCGTTGGCTTCGAATTGCAGGCCCGAGCGCGGGCAGGTGCGGTAGGTGGTTGCCATCTTGTAGTTCTCCGCGCTACTTCACGTACAGGCGGCCGACCATCGTGTGATGGTTGATGCCGCAGTATTCGTTGCAGACCACCGAGTAGGTGCCGGCCTGGTTGGGCGTCACGGTCACCACATGCTCGAAGCCGGGCACGATCTGGATATTGATATTGGCCGGCTGCAGCGAGAAGCCGTGGTTGTAGTCCATCGAGGTCAGGTGCAGCTTGTAGGTCTTGCCCTTCTCCAGCTCGAGGATCGGCCAGAAGTTCCACAGCCGCGCGATCAGGTACACGTCGCTGCCGGGCGGCGGTGCGACCACGGGGGTCTTCAGGTCGGTTTCGGTGCGCACGGTGTACTTGTCGACCATCGCCTGCGCCTTGGCCGTGAACTTCTCCGGCGTGGTGCGGTAGGTCTCGGTCGACAGGTTTTGTTTACCCCAGACGTGCCAGCCGACCATCATGCCGAACATGATCAGGCACCAGACCAGCGCAATCGCGATCCAGGTGCCTTCGACGCGGTCGATCGGGTGCCGGTACCAAAGCCGTTCGGCGGGCGGGAGGATGGCGCTCATGCTTACTTCCCCACCGGCAAGGTCAGGATGTCGAACACCCCCCACACCGTGTACACCAGCATCGGCACCATCACGCCGATGAACAGCAGCAGGAACGGGTTGTCCATCAACTGCTGCATCCAGGGCACCGGGGCGGTGTCGTCGTCGTTGTGTTCTTGGCTCATGACAGGGCTCCTTCCGCGACCCGGCAGGGGGCAGCGCGAATTCATTCTGGAATTCGGCACGCGGCCTGGACATGATCTGCATCAAGAAAGAACGAGGTCGTGGCGGCCTACCATGGCCGCCGATGGACGACGCCGAACACCGCATCCAGACCTTGCGGCGTATCGCGTGGGTGTGTCTGGTGTTGCTGCTGGCTGTCACCAGCCTGAGCGCCTTCTTGCGCCATCAAGCCTTGCCGATCGATGGGACATCGCTGGTAGCGGCAGCGCGCCTGGCGCATCGCATCACAGCGACGTCGGCCTTGCTGCTGGTGATTGCGATGCTGGTGCTCAGCCTGCGAATCACGCCGCCGCCGCGGGCCGAGCGCGCGCTGTCGATGGGCTTGCTGGCGCTGGCTTTGGCGCTGGCGCTTCTCGGCGTTTTCACTACCGGCGCGCGTGCGCCAGCGGTGGCAATGGGCAATCTGCTCGGCGGCTATTGCATGCTGGCGCTGGCCGCGCGGTTGCTGCTGTCGGCAGGAACGCGCGGGCTCGGTGGGTTGGCCGTTGCTGCGGCCGCGCTGCTGCTGCTACAGATCACGAGCGGGGTGCTGCTCAGCGCGACGCATGCCGGGCGCGCCTGCAGTGACCTGGCCGAGTGCCGTGCCCTGGTGCACGGCATCGGGTGGGATTGGCAGGCCCTCAATCCCTGGGGCGAGCCGCTCGTGGCAGGACTGCCGCCCCAGGCCGAAGGCGCACCGGCGCAATTGCTGCACCGCCTGGGCAGCGTGGTGGTGGCACCGATGCTGGCCTGGCTGGGCGTGGCGGCCATCCGGCACGGCCGTCGGCACGAAGGCATTGCGCTGTTGGCGCTGTTGGCGGTGCAGGTCGCGCTGGGCATGGGGGTCGGCAGCACGGGCCTGCCGCTGTTGCCGGTGCTCTTGCACAACCTCGCTGCGGCGCTGTTGCTGGCGCTGGTGCTGCGCCTGGCTTGATGCCAATCAAGTCGCGGCGCGCGCCGGCTTTCGACAATCCCTCGGCCGGCCATCGAGAGCCGAAACCGTGGACATACGCGCCTTCAACCTGCCCCGCTATCTGTCGGTGCTGCCGCTGTTCCAGGAGATGAACCCGGCCGAACTCGAGCGCCTGGCCGAAGGCTGCTCGTTGCGCCGGCTGGCGCGCGGCGAGATGGTCTTTCGCTGCGGCGAGCCCTGCGACGCCTTTCACGTCGCCGTGACCGGGCAGGTCAAGTTGTTCGCGCTGTCGCCGGCGGGGCAGGAGAAGGTGATCGAACTGATCGGCCCCGGCAGCAGTTTTGCCGAGGCCCTGATGTTCACCGGCAAGCCCTACTTCATCAACGCGCAGGCGCTGACCGATACGCTGCTGCT
>JANOKY010000190.1:0-2990 GCA_031419635.1 Burkholderiales bacterium
ATGTGGTGCTTGCGCATCTTGCCGCCGGTGTAGGCGACGAGCTTGTGGCCGTTTTCGAGCTTGACGCGAAAACGCGAGTCGGGCAGCACTTCTTCCACGACGCCGTTGACTTCGATCAGTTCTTCCTTTGCCATGCAGTGGTCCTTCTCGGGTGCAATTGTTCAGGAACAAAAAAACCGCAGCCTGGGCTGCGGTTTCTTCACAGGCACCGCGTGCCTGTGTCGTGCCATCAGGCAGCGATCGGCCGGATGTTGGCCGCTTGCGGGCCCTTCTGGCCTTGCTTGACTTCAAACTCGACGCGCTGGCCTTCGGCCAAGGTCTTGAAGCCGCCGCCCTGGATCTCGCTGAAATGCGCGAACAGATCCTTGCCGCCGCCGTCTTGGGCAATGAAGCCGAAGCCCTTGCCTTCGTCGAACCATTAGACGGCGCCAGTTTGCGTTGTTTCGGTGGTCATGAAAATTCCTCTATGAAGTGAAAAAAATGCGCAGCACATGCCGTCGCAGTGCAGAGACACGCAAGAAAATCACCTCGGGAATTCAAACCGGGCGCCCGTCGCGTGGAGAACGCTGCGGGGTCAGAAGAGACCGTCAAGAATCGATGGTCTTGTGCATACCTACGAAGCCATTGTACCCGACGGTGGCCGATTCCCTTCGATCAACGCTCCGAGATCGGTTTGACGCTGCGTGCGGTGGCGCCGACATAGAGCTGGCGCGGCCGGCCGATCTTGTACTCGGGGTCGCCGATCATCTCGTTCAACTGCGCGATCCAGCCCACCGTGCGGGCCAGGGCGAAGATGGCGGTGAACAGGCCCACCGGGATGCCGACGGCGCGCTGCACGATGCCCGAATAGAAATCGACGTTCGGGTACAGCTTGCGGGCGACGAAGTATTCGTCTTCGAGCGCGATCTTTTCCAGCGCCATCGCCAGCTTGAACAGCGGGTCGTCGTGCAGGCCGAGCGAGTTCAGCACCTCGTGGCAGGTCTCGCGCATCAGCTTGGCCCGCGGATCGTAGTTCTTGTAGACGCGATGGCCGAAGCCCATCAGCTTGACGCCGCTGTTCTTGTCCTTGACCTGCTTGATGAAGTCGCCGATGCGCTCGACGCCGCCGTTGCGCTCGATCTCTTCGAGCATGTTCAGCGCGGCTTCGTTGGCGCCGCCATGCGCCGGGCCCCACAGGCAGGCCACACCGGCGGCGATGGCCGCAAACGGGTTGGTGCCCGAGCTGCCGCACAGGCGCACGGTGGACGTGGAGGCGTTCTGTTCGTGGTCGGCGTGCAGAATGAAGATGCGGTCCAGTGCGCGCACCACCACGTCGTTGGGTTCGTACTCTTCGCACGGGGTGGCAAACATCATGCGGGTGAAGTTCGCGGAGTACGACAGCGAGTTCTTCGGGTAGACGAAGGGCTGGCCGAGCGAGTACTTGTAGGCCATCGACACCAGGGTGGGCATCTTGGCGATCAGCCGGATCGCCGAGATCTCGCGGTGCTTGGGGTTATTGATGTCGGTGCTGTCGTGATAGAAGGCCGACATGCCGCCGACCAGCCCGGTCATCACCGCCATCGGGTGCGCATCGCGGCGGAAACCGCGCAGGAAGAACTGCATCTGCTCGCTGACCATCGTGTGGTTGGTCACCAACTTGACGAACGCGGCCTTCTGCTTGGGGTTGGGCAATTCGCCGTTGAGCAGCAGGTAGCAGACCTCGAGGAAATCGCACTGCTGCGCCAACTGCTCGATCGGATAGCCGCGGTAGAGCAGCTCGCCCTTGTCGCCGTCGATGTAGGTGATGGTCGAGTTGCACGCTGCCGTCGACAGAAAGCCCGGGTCGTAGGTGAACTTGCCGGTCTGCGCGTAGAGCTTGCGGATGTCGATCACGTCGGGGCCGACCGAGCCCTTGTAGATCGGCAGGTCCATGGTCGGGCTGCCATCGGAGAACGACAGGGTCGCTTTGACGTCGGAGGGGTTCATCATGGTCAGTGCCTTTCAGTCATCGGATCGGTGCGCAGCAGGGCCAGCACCTCGTGCACGTCGTTGCGGTCGAGATCACCCACAGGTTCGTTGCGCGCGAGCAGCAGGTCGAGCAAATCGTTGTCGGCCAGGTCCAACAGGGCCTGCAAGCCTGCGGCCTGGCGCGTCGTCAGCGTGGCCTCGTGGCGGTGGAAGAAACGCTCGACGAACAGGTCGTTCTCCAGCATGCCGCGGCGGCTGCGCCACTTGAGCTTGTTCAGGGAAGCGACATCAAGGTTCATCACACCGCTCTTCGGACCATCATTTCCTTGATCTTGCCGATCGCCTTGGTCGGGTTCAATCCCTTCGGGCACACATCGACGCAATTCATGATGCTGCGGCAACGAAACAGCCGATACGGGTCTTCGAGGTTGTCCAACCTGGCCTCGGTGCCCTGGTCGCGGCTGTCGACCAGGAATCGATACGCCTGCAACAGACCGGCCGGGCCGACGAACTTGTCGGGGTTCCACCAGAAGCTCGGGCAGGCCGTGGAACAGGCGGCGCACAGGATGCATTCGTACAGGCCGTTCAGCTCGTCGCGCTCCTCGGGCGACTGCAAGCGCTCCTTCTCGGGCGCCAGCGTGTCATTCACCAGGTACGGCTTGATCGAGTTGTATTGCTTGAAGAACTGCGTCATGTCGACGATCAGGTCGCGGATCACCGGCAGGCCGGGCAACGGCTTCAAGGTGATCACGCCAGGCAGCGTGAGCATGTTTGTCAGGCAGGCCAGGCCATTCTTGCCGTTGATATTCATCGCGTCGGAACCGCACACGCCTTCGCGGCAGGAGCGCCGGAACGACAGCGACGGATCGACCGCCTTCAACTTCATCAACGCGTCGAGCAGCATGCGCTCGGAGCCGTCGAGCTCGACCTCGAGCGTCTGCATCCGCGGCTTGGCGTCGGTGTCGGGGTCGTAGCGGTAGATCTGAAAGGTGCGCTTGGTCATTTTTCTCGAGCCTTCAGAAGGTTCTGACCTTCGGCGGAAT
>JANOKY010000191.1:0-1703 GCA_031419635.1 Burkholderiales bacterium
CTTCGTCAGCTCGATCCGCCCCTCGCGCGCCACCGGTGCCGAGCCGGTGCTGGCGCTGACCGACGAGCAGCGCAAGGCCCTGCCGCCGCCGCTCAAGGGCGAAAGCACCGCCGCTGCGCAGCCGCAAGGCGCCAACCGGCCATACCCGCCGCTCGAAGCGCAATGAGCCTGCCCAGCGCGGCGCCGCTGCGAATTGCGGTGGCCGGATCGTCGGGCCGCATGGGCCAGATGCTGATCGAGGCAGTGCATGCCGCGCCCGATTGCGCGCTGGCCGGCACGCTCGACATCGGTGTCGACATTCGCGCCGGCCTGGCCAAGGCCCAGGTGCTGATCGACTTCACCCGCCCCGAGGGCACGCTGGCGCACCTGGCGGCGTGCCGCGATCTCGGCGTCAAGGCGGTCATCGGCACCACCGGATTCAGCGACACGCAAAAGGCCGAGATCGCCGCGCACGCGCGCCACATCGCCATCGTGCTGGCGCCGAACATGAGCGTCGGCGTCAACGTCGTCCTCAAGCTGCTCGACATGGCCGCGCACGCCCTGGCCGAAGGCTACGACATCGAGATCGTCGAAGCCCACCACCGCCACAAGGTCGATGCCCCCAGCGGCACCGCGCTGAAAATGGGCGAGGTGCTGGCCGCCGCGCAGGGCCGCGAACTGAAGGACGTGGCGGTCTATGCGCGCCAAGGCATCACCGGCGAGCGCCAGCCCGGCAGCATCGGCTTTGCCACCGTCCGCGGCGGCGACATCGTCGGCGACCACAGCGTGATGTTCTGCGGCACCGGCGAGCGCATCGAGATCACCCACAGGAGCGCCAGCCGCGCCACCTATGCCGAGGGCGCGTTGCGCGCGGCGCGCTTCCTGGCCGACCGGCCGCACGGCCTGTTCGGCATGGACGATGTGCTCGGCCTGAACTGAGGCGATGGACAGCTTCGCCACCTACTGGAGCGGCAGCGACGCGGTCGGCCGCGCGGTGACCCTGCTGCTGCTGGCGATGTCGGTCAGTGCCTGGGTCACGATCCTGTGGAAGCTGTGGGTCTTGCAGCGCGCGCGGCGCGACGTGGCGCGCGCGGTGCCGGCCTTCTGGGCCGCGCCGGGCCTGGACGAAGGCCGCCAGCGCCTGGCCCAGCTCGACCGCGAGCAGGTGCTGCTGCCCTTGCTCGACGCCGCCACAGCCACGCCGATGCCCGGCACGCTCGACAGCGGCGCCCACCTCGATTCGCAACTCACCCGCAGGCTGCGTGATGCACTGCACCGCGGCCTGGCGCATCTTCAATTCGGCCAGGTGCTGCTGGCCTCGATCGGGAGCACGGCCCCCTTCATCGGCCTGTTCGGCACCGTCTGGGGCATCTACCACGCGCTCGTGAGCATCGCCTCGGCAGGCAGCATGACCATCGACAAGGTTGCGGGCCCGGTCGGCGAGGCCCTGATCATGACCGCCGCCGGCTTGGCTGTGGCCATCCCCGCCGTGCTGGCCTACAACCTGTTCGGCAAATGGGTCGGCGCGGCCGAGGCCGAGCTCGAAGGTTTCGCGCACGATTTGCGCGAGATGCGCATCGACCAGCAACTCGGCAGGAAATAGCGCGATGGCCTTCGGCCGCCTCGAACGCACCTCGCGCCCGGCGCCGATGAGCGACATCAACATGACGCCGCTGATCGACGTGATGCTGGTGCTGCTGGTGATCTTCATCATCACCGCGCCG
>JANOKY010000192.1:0-3561 GCA_031419635.1 Burkholderiales bacterium
CGAAGTCGAGCGCCTGCTGGCCAGCATCGTCACCAAGCCCGCGGTGGCCATCGCCGCCGGCAAGGCCCTGTTCTACCGCCAGCTCGAGCAGCCGATCGCCGAGGCCTACGACGACGCCGGCCACACGATGGCCTGCAACATGATGGACGCGTCGGCGCTCGAAGGCGTGCAGGCGTTCATCGACAAGCGGGCTCCGGCGTGGGCTCGGGGGTGATGGGTTGTAATGACCGCGCGACCGACTGTGCCCGCATGCGCCACCGATGGCGATCTGGGTTGATCCAGGCTACGGGGCCGCGTGCCAGAACAGATTCAGTTCGCCATCGCCTGCACATACGCGGCGACGTTCTCGATGTCCTGCCGCGTCAGCTCGTGGGCCACGGTCTTCATGATGCTTCCCTCGGGTCGCTCGTCGGTGCGCTGGAAGACGATGAGCTGCTTGATCAGGTAGTCGGCATGCTGACCTGCGATACGTGGAAATGGCGCATTGCCCCGGCCTTCCGCCCCATGACAACTCGCGCAGGCAGGCACGTTCTTCGCGCTCAGGCCGTTCTGGAAGATCGCCTTGCCCGCTTCCATTTGCGCTGCGGCGCCCTCGACCGGTTGTTGCGTCGGCTTCTGCGCTGCGTAGTACGCCGCCAGGCCCTTGATCTGGTCATCCGTCAGGCTCCGGCTCAAGCCCCACATGTATTCGAATCCAGCCGGGTCCTGCCGGCCATGGCTCTTGAAGCCGTTGAGCTGAGCAATGGAATAGGCCTCCACCTGGCCAGCCAAGTTCGGGAAATTCGGCGAGACGGCATTGCCCGTCAGGCCATGGCAGTTCGAGCAGACCTGTTGGGCCAGCGTGGTGGCGGTCACGCTTGGGTTCCCCAAGTCACGCGAGCGCGTCGGGTTTGCACACCCAGCCGCCAGCGAAACTGCGGTGACCAGAAGCGCCAAGGTCGAAGTTCTCATACGGATCTCCCGGAATGCAATGATTTCAATCTCTGGCCTGCGCACGAAACGACTCGCGATGCGGTGCTCAGTCGGACATCAATACGCGCCCCACACATACAGGAACAGAGAATTGTTGTCGCCTGCATTTCGACCCAGTCCGTCGTAGTTGTTCGCCGCGCCGTCGAACCGCGAATAGGCGGTGTACTGGGCTCCGATGCGGATGTACTGGATCGGTGTCCAGAACGCCTCGTAGGTCAAACCTCGCGTGGTCGAATTCGTGCTGCCCGTGAGACTGAAGGAGCCCAGGCTTGCACCATATTTCGCCTGGTACACGTAGGTCAGCTTGGTGCGCATCACATTCGAGGTGTCCGACGTATTGGCCTGCTCGGACGCGGCGGAATAGCTGTGGTGGTTTCTGGTGTAGGCCAGTTGCGCCGTCACCGAATGAGGATCGAGGAGGTACTGGTACTGTGCATCGACACCCAAGTCTCGGTCGCGATGTGTCGTGGAGGCGTCCGAGGTATCCAGCGGATCGTCGTAGACCCGGGCCACCATGCCCGAAGTGCCGACCATCAGGCTGTGGGCGCCCCACTCTCGATTGACAGCAAGGCGCCAGTAGGGGTTGATGCCCTTGAGCTTCGTGACGTCCGCATCGTTGAGGCCCGCGCTCATGAATCTGAACAGGCCCTTCGCGGTCCGGTAGCCGCCGAACTCGGCGTAGACCATCTGATTCCAGTAGGCGTAGGCGGTGATGCCCGCGATGTTGCCGCCGGCAGCGAAGCCCGGGTAAGGTGCGTTGCCGTCGATGAACTGGCTGCTCGTCGGGCTGGGCACCGGCACGTACTGCATCCACGCAGCCACCGTATTCCAGGGATCGGCGAGCGACGGGTTGTTGTTGGCGCTGATGCCGAAGATCAGGTCTCTGCCTGCGTCTATGAACCGGTCTGCATAGCGGATGTCGATGTTGTCGGCATTGGTGTGCCCGTGGAACGCTCCGTCTTCCGACTGGGTCGCGTAGCGGTCATACGTGATTTGCGCGAACGCACCGACGTTGTCCGAAATCTTGCCGCCGAGGAACAGGCTGGCAGTGGGAAAGATGATCGAGCCGTTCTTCTGGAAGTCCGCACTCGGGTCCGCGCTCTTCGAGGTGTTGGACACTTTCGACAAGGTCATCACCGCCATCGCGGAAACCGGAATTGTTCGCTCGCCGATGGTGTAGCCGGTCATCTTGAACAGCCGACCGTATGGCGTGAGCTCCGGAAACTGTCCGCCCGCATGGCAGGCGATGCAATTCTGGCCGGTCTGGCGGTTGAACAGTGGAATGGCCGAGGCCTGGTCTGGCAGCAGCGTGACGACGACCATTGCTAACAGGGCAAGGGCCGAGAACAATCTCGACAACCCGGTGGTACGGGCACTGCGCTGGGTCTTCATGGCGTGGTCTCGGTTGCTGCGGTTGGGTTGATTCAACGCCTTTGCCAATGAGCCGCATTGACGTGTATCAACGCAGAGAGTGCGTGCAACGCTCGCCGCTACGCGCTTGCAACGGAGCGAGGCGCCGTCGACCTGCGTCTCCGGCTTCAGTTGTCAAGGCAAGCAAAGAACCTGGAGACCGCCGGGCATCTTGAAGACTGATGCTGCACTACGGTTATAGACAGAAAGTCTGCCCGAGTCGCGCAAGTTCGTTCATTCCCATCGATGCCGATCACCGCGCCCTCTCGGCGTTGCGAAGCCCAGTCATCGGACGGAGCGCGCGAAGCGCGTCGCGCGTGCCTCGTCAAGAAAGTGGAGTCCCCGCCGCTGCAGCTTCGGGGACGCGCCGCCGCGCGATTCATATGCCGCCGCGGCGGCGCCAATTCAATGGCGCCACCGCGCACGCTCTCAGCGCCCCGGCGGCCGATAGTCCACGGCCTTCTTGCCGGCCTTGTCGATGTCTTCCGGCGCAATCAGCACGACGGTCTTCACTGACGCGCCGCCGCCCTGGTTGACGGCCAGCGCAACGGCGGTGGCGCTGACGCTGTCGGGCAGATCGACGATGACGTAGGCGTCGACATCGCCGAACGCATAGTAGAAAGTCTCGAGCTTGCCACCCAGGCTCTCTGCCAGATGCGTGATGGCGTTGCGCCGCCCGGTACCGCCTTCGCGGGCCAGTCCCTTGGCGCCTTCGACCGAATAGTGGGCTTCGAACAAGTACTTGGCCATCTGGCTCTCCTTTGCATGAACGCAACTCGCAAGGCCGGGTCGGCTGTACTGCACCCGGCCTCGAGCGCGCCGCCGATTCTGCGCGTTCCGCGACCACGCGTGAGGCCCTTCTTTTCGCGGCGCGATCAGGCCGGCCCGGACTTCGCCGGCAGCGGAAGCGCCACCATCACCGGCTGGCCGGGCTGGGAGCAGCCGCTGTCGCAGCAGCGTCCGGGCTGGCGGTTCTTCGTGATCGCGCGGGTTTCGTCGTGCAGCACGCCGCGGTCGAGCAGGCGCTCGACCAGTGCCACCTTGTTGCCGACCGGGTAGTTGCGCCAGATCTCCTGCTTCATCGCCGCCGGCGAGCCGCCGCCGTGCAGGCTGATCACGGAGTACCAGCCGCCCTGGTACGAGGCCGTCAGGTCTTCGATGAAACGCGCCACCTCGATG
>JANOKY010000193.1:0-6045 GCA_031419635.1 Burkholderiales bacterium
CATGAGCCGTCTATCGGTACTGGTCGCTCGCCAGATATTCCCCGCCGTCGTTGCGCGGCTGGCCGAACACTTCGACGTCGAGGCCAACGACGAGCCGCTCGACTGGCCCCAGGCCGAACTGATCCGCCGCCTGCAAGGCAAAGTGGGGGTCTTCATCGCCGCGCAGGAGCCGATCGATGCCACCCTGCTCGACGCCTGCCCGGCTCTGCGCGCGGTGTGCAGCATGGCGGTGGGCTACAACAACATCGATGTGCCGGCCTGCACCGCGCGTGGCGTGCAGGTCACCAACGCACCTGATGTGCTGACCGAAACCACGGCCGACTTCGGCTTCGCGCTGATGATGGCCACTGCGCGGCGCATCGCCGAAAGCGAACATTTTTTGCGCGCGGGGCAGTGGCAGCGCTGGTCCTACGACTTCTTTGCCGGCGCCGAGGTGTACGGCACCATGCTGGGCATCCTCGGCATGGGCCGCATCGGCCAGGCCATTGCGAAGCGCGGTGCGCTGGGCTTCGGCATGCGGGTGATCTATCACAACCGCAGCCGCCTGGCACCCGACTTGGAAGCGCCGATCGGCGCGCGCTGGGTCGACAAAGCCGAGCTGCTGCGCCAGGCTGATCACCTGGTGCTCGTCGTGCCCTATTCGTCGGCCAGCCACCACGCCATCGGTGCGGCCGAACTGGCGCAGATGAAGCCGACCGCGACGCTGACCAATATCGCCCGCGGCGGCGTGGTCGATGACGCGGCGTTGGCGCAAGCCCTGGCCGAGCGGCGCATCGCGGCCGCCGGGCTGGACGTGTTCGAGGGCGAGCCGGCGCTGCATCCCGGCCTGCTCGATGTCCCCAACGTCGTGCTCACGCCGCACATCGCCAGCGCCACGTTGGCGACGCGCATGAAGATGGCGATGCTGGCGGCCGACAACCTGATTGCGGTGCTCGGCGGCGGCACGGCTTTGACGCCGGTGAACGTCCTCTGAGTGGGGCCGAAATCAGCGAGCGTCGTCGGTCGCGAAGGCGAGCATCGCGATGTCGACATCAGCCCATCGCGCGCCGTCGCGTTCGAGTTGCTCGTAAGTCGCTGGCGCAAGCTGCGCGCGGCACAACGCGGCGGAGCGATCGGCGGCACGCGCCTCGTTGACTTCGCGCGCGGTGGCGATCACGGTATAGGCGGCGTGGGCATAGCCTAGCAGGCGCGCTGCGGCGCGTGGTCGCTGCTCCAGGGCCGCCAGCAGCGCCAGGTAGTCGGCCCAGTAGGGCTGCCAGCCCAGGCGCAGCGCCTGCGGCCAGCCGTCTTGTGCCAGCGTGCGCGCGGCGTTGGTGTTGCCCAGTGACAGGTGCGCCGCGGCCAGGTTCAGCCGCGCCGCGGGCAGGGCGGCGAGTTGCCGCGTGCCGCGCAGCCGCGCTTCCAACGCGGTGCCGCAGGCAATCGCCTCGTCGATGCGAGCGGCGGCCAGCAGCGTGTCCATCAGATTGGCATGCGCCACCAGGCCGCGCCAGGTGGCGCCGGCCTGCTGATGCAGGTCGAGCGTGCGCTGGCGCCATTCGATCGCGCGCGCGAACTCGCCGCGCGCGCTGTACCAGCAGGCTGCGGCGTTGGCGCCCTGGGCCCGCACGACCGCGGACCATCGCGGGTCTACCAGCGCGATCAGCTCGTCGATCTGGCCGGCCTGGCTGTCGGCGGGCTGCGCCGGCTCGCAGTAGAGCTGGATACCCAGCGCACGGTACTGGCCGAGCCTGTCACCGAGTTCAGCGAACTGCCGCACCGCGTGTTGCGCATAGACCAGACCCAGCGCCGTCTGGGCCGCGGCGACGTCGAGTGCGGCTTCGAGGTGCCACTGCGCCTGCACTGACAGCGGCATGGATGCGTTCAGCAGCGGCCGCGTGGCGGTGAGCAGCAGGCCGCGGTCGCGCGGTGCTTCGCTGCCGAGCACCGCGGCCATGGTGGCCGACAGCGACACGGCGGTTTCGCTGTCGTGCCGCATCGCCCACTCGCCGGCTGCACGCGCGTTATCGATCTCGGGCAACCATTGCGCGCGCCAGTCGTCCATCGACCCGCTGGGTTGCAGGCCCCCGGCATAGGCCTGCTCGAACACGGCCCGGTAGGTTGCGGCATGGCGCGTGTGCAGCGCTGCTTCTTCACCCGCGGCCGCGAGGCACTCGAGCGCGAACGCCCGCGGCGTTTCGAGCAGGCGGTAGCGCGGTGGGTCGTCGCCGTCGACGCCGAGCTGCGAATGCTCGATCAAGCTGCCCAGGGCGTCGGCCACGGCCCAAGGATCGAGGCCGGCGTCGGCCAGCACTTGCTGCGCGGCTTCGAGCGAAAAGCGGCCGGCGAACACGCCCAGGCGGCGAAACACCAACTGCTCGGCCTCGCCCAGCAGGGCATGGCTCCATTGCATCGCCGCGCGCAGGGTCTGCTGGCGTGCGGGTGCAGCGCGGCGGCCGCTGCCCAGCGCCGCAAATCGCTCCTCGAGCACGCTGGCCAAGCGCACCACGCCGAACAGCGGCACTCGCGCTGCGGCCAGCTCGATGGCCAGCGGCAGGCCATCCAGACGCCGGCAGATTTCGACTGCAGCGTCGAGGTTGTGCGCGGTCAACGCGAAACGGCTGTCGGCGGCCTGCGCGCGCACGGCGAACAGGGCCACGGCACCATGTTGAAGGGCCCGCGCTGCAGCCTCGTCGTCGGCATCCGAATCCTTGTTGGCCGGGCTCGGCACGGCCAGCGGCGCGAGGCGGTAGACCTGCTCGGCGGCCAGTTTCAGCGGCACCTGGCTGGTCACCAGCAGGCGCACGCCGGGCGCATGGGCCAGTACCGCGTCGACCAGGCGCGCGACTTCGGCGCCGAGTTGCTCGGCGTTGTCCAGCGCGATCAATATCGCCAGCGGCTGCAGGGCGCCGAGCAGCGCATTGAGCGGGTCGGCGCTGCCCAGGTTCAATCGCAGCGTGGCGCCGATGGTGCTGACCACGCGCGAGGCATCGGTGATCGCCGACAGATCGACCCAGGCCACGCCCTGCGCGTGGGCGCCACGGCGCTGGTACAGCAGCCATTGCGCCAGCAGCGATTTGCCTACGCCGCCAGGCCCGACCAGGGTGACCAGGCGCTGCTCTCGCAGCAGCGCATCGAGCGCGGCGACATCGCCGTCGCGGCCGATCAAGGGCGGCAGTGAGGCCGGCAGGTTGGTGGCAGGCGCGGGCGCCGCGCTGACCGTCGCGTTGGGCCTTGGCGCAGCCACCGCATCGGCCAGCCGCACCGCGAAGCGGTAGCCGCGGCCGGGGATCGTGGCGATCACCTGCGGCCCGAGCAGCCGGCGCAGCGCCGACACCTGCACCGGCAGGTTGGCTTCTTCGACCACCAGGCCCGGCCAGACCAGATCGAGCAGCTCGGCCTTGGTCACCAGGCGGTCGCGGCGCTCGATCAGTGCCAGCAGCATGTCGAACGCGCGCGAGCCGATCGTCACCGGGCGGCCACTGTCGAGCAGCACGCGCTCGACGGGTAGCAACTCGAAGCGGTCGAAGCAATGGCGGTGAGCCAAGCGATCTCCCTGTGGGCCAGGGCGCAGCAACGCGCAACGCTGAATCTACTCCCAGCGACGGCGTTTTCGAACGCTTTAGACGGCTTAAAGACAGCTCGGGCCCTGCCGGCCGACAGTCCGTTTCAACGCGTCGCCAACCCGGCGGCCAGCGTGCAACGGCAAGGAGCCGATCATCGACCGACCGAGATTTGAGATCGCGACCTGGCAGGTGGTGCTGATCCAGGTGCTGAGCGCGATTGCCTTTGGCTTGCTGCTGGCCGGCTGCGGCGGCGGCGGCGACGAACCCCTCGCGCCGCGCGCGCAGCCGGTGGCTGCGGCCATACCGGCCGCGCGCCCGGCGCCGTTGACGGCACCGCTCACCAGCGTGCGCCTCGAGGGCTGCGTGGTCGACGAGTTCTTCCAGTCGCGCGCCGGCACCGACGTGCGCGCACTGGCCAGCGACGGCCGCCTGATCGGCAATGCCCACAGCGACGCGCGCGGCACGTTCACGCAGGTGCTGCCGGCCCGGCAGACCGTGTCGATCGCTGTCGACAAGCCGGGCGGTGATGCGCTGCGCCTGGTCACGGCACGCAGCAGCGGCTCGCTGGACATCTGCCTGATCGACCCTGAAACCTGCGTGCCGCAAGGCACAGCGCAGCGCGGGCCCGACGCGGCGCTTCGATCCACGGGCCATTGCGAAAGGAACCTGTCATGAAAAACCTATACACCGTGCAAGCTGCCGCCACCTTGTTGCTGGCGCTCGCGCTCGGCAGCGCCAGTGCCGACAACCCAGCGCAAACTCGCCCGCGTGCAACGGCCTCGCTGAAAGCCAGCGCGCCCGAGCAGCCCGCGGTCGATCTCGAACGCGCCTTCTGGGTCTGCGACCACGCGGCATCGACGCGCGGCGTCGACAGGGTCACCGGCATCGCCTGCGGCATCGTCACGGAGAACCTGAAGCTGATGAAGTTCAACGGCGACTTCGATGCGATGCTGGCCTGGTGGCGGCAACGCAAGATTGCCGAACACCAGGCGCTCGAGGCCGCTGTCGCCTACGCCGACGCTGGCAGCGCGCCATGAGGTGCCGGCGCCAGACGCCGGGCTGGTGAGCCGGCGTGGGTCGGGGCCAGCAACAAGTGCTTCACAGGCGCATGGCAGGATGGCGGCATGAATCGACGTCGCGTCCTGCTGCAATGGGCCACAGCCTGCGCTGCCGTCCCCGCCGCCAGGGCCGCCCCAGGCGCTCCGGTGGACGACGACACCTGGCTCGATGCCACGCGCAGCCGCGCTCTGCCGCTGCGCATGCGCTGGCCCGACGGCGACGCGCCCTGTGCCTTGATCGTGCATTCGCACGGCCTGGGCGGCAGCCGCAGCGGCGGCGATGTCTGGGGCCAGGCCTGGCGCCAGGCCGGCTTTGCGGTCTTGCATCTGCAGCACCCGGGCAGCGACACCGAAGTCTTTCGCGGAGGCATGGCGGCTTTGCGCGCGGCGGCCAGTGCCGAACAGTTGCGCGCCCGCGTGGCCGACATGCAATTCGTCGTCAACGAAATCCTGCGCCGCGCGCAGCGCCGCGATGACCTGTGGTCGCGCGTGCGCAGCGATGCGCTCGGTGCCTCGGGCCACTCCTTCGGTGCCAGCACCGTGCAGGCCCTGGCGGGCCAGCGTTTTCCGGTCACAACGCCGGGCATCGCCGAGCCGCGCTTCAAAGCCTTCATCGCGCTGAGCCCGTCGCCAGGCCAGGGCGCGCCAGCATCCGAGACCTTCTCTGCGGTGACGCGGCCGTTCCTGGTGGTCACCGGCTCGCAGGACAGCGACGCGCTGGGCCGCGGGCTCACAGGTGACGACCGGGCCAGTGTCTACGACGCGTTGCCGCCCGGACGGCGCGCGCTGCTGTGGTTGAGCGGCGCCGATCACATGACGTTTTCAGGCAATGCCGAACAGCGCCTGCGCGCGCGTTTCGGGCCGCTCAAGCGCGCGCCGGGCGCGGCCGACCTCGAGCCGCAGCACCATGCGCTCGTGGCCGCCATCAGCACGCTGTGGTGGCGTGCACACCTGCTCGGCGATGCCGCCGCGCTGGCCGCCTTGCGTGCGCCCAGCGGCCTGGCTGAAGGCGACCGCTGGCGGCAGGACTGAACCCGGTTGGTATCCTCAGCGCAAGCCTTTGATGAGACCGCCCCATGTTCCGCACCGCCATCGCCGGCAGCCTGCCCAAACCCGCCTGGCTGGCCGAAACCCACAAGCTTTGGCCGCAATGGCGCGGCGCGGGGCCCGAGCTGACTGACGCCAAGCGCGACGCCACGCTGTTGTGGATCAAGGCCCAGGAAGACGCCGGCCTGGCGGTGATCGGCGACGGTGAACAGTCACGCCAGCATTTCGTCCACGGCTTTCTCGAACAGGTGAGTGGCATCGACTTCGAGCACAAGGTCGAGATGGGCATCCGCGGCGACCGCTACAAGGCCATGGTGCCGCAGGTCACCGGGCCGCTGGCTCTGAAGGGCCGCGTGCACGCCACCGAAGCGCAACTGCTGCGCGCGCACACCACG
>JANOKY010000194.1:0-3848 GCA_031419635.1 Burkholderiales bacterium
CGCCTGGGCATCACCGTGCTGCTGGTCGAGCAGAATGTGCGCCAGACCCTGGCCATCGCCCACCACGGCTACGTGCTGTCGCAAGGCAAGCTGGTGGCGCAAGGAACAGCCCAGGCGCTGGCCGACAACGAAGAAGTGCGCACCGCGTACTTCGGCTGACAGGCGTGCCCGCATGAGCCGCCGGGCTGCTCCCAAGGCGAATTCCAGAGCACTGCGGCGCCGAAGGTACACCAATGACCACCCTTGATCCTGTTGCGCTGACCCAGGCGCTGGTGCGGCTGAACACCGTCAACCCGCCAGGCGACGAGGATCGCTGCGTCGAACTGCTCGCCGACCGCCTGTCGGCCGCCGGCTTTGCCTGCCGCACCCATGCCTTCGCGCCCCGGCGCACCAGCCTGGTGGCGCGCATCGGCGGCGGTGGACGTTCGCCGATCGCCTTCACCGGCCATGTCGACGTGGTGCCCCTGGGCGGCGTGCCCTGGCGGCACGACCCCTTTGGCGCCGAGATCGTGGCCGGCCGGCTCTATGGCCGCGGTGCCAGCGACATGAAGAGCGGTGTCGCGGCCTTCACTTGTGCTGCCATTGCCCAGGCCGAGCGATTGAAGCAAAGCGGGACCGGCCTGACCCTGATCATCACCGCAGGCGAGGAGACGGGTTGCGAAGGTGCGTTCGCGATGGCCGCCGCAGCCGATGCGGGCGAACTGCTGGGCACCGCCGGCGCGCTGGTGGTGGCCGAGCCCACAGCCAACCTCCCACTGCTGGGCCACAAAGGGGCCTTCTGGCTGCAGGCGGCCGCCCGCGGCACTACCGCACACGGCTCGATGCCGCAGCACGGCGATAACGCGGTCTACAAGATCGCCCGCGCAGCACTGGCGCTGGAGCAGTTCGCGTTCGAGACCGGACCCCACCCGCTGATGGGCGGGCCGACGCTGAATGTCGGCACGGTTCGCGGCGGTCTGAACATCAACTCGGTGCCCGACGCGGCCGAGATGACCATCGACATCCGCACGGTTGCGGGGCAAGACCACCGCCGGCTGCTGCAATGCCTGTGCCACACGCTGGGCCCGCAGATCGGCCTACGCACGCTGCTGGACGTGGAAAGCGTCTTCACCGAAGCCGACGATCCGTGGATGCGGCGCGTGTTCGCGCTGTGCGCCGCGCGCAGCGGGCAGACGATCTCTCCCGCCACGGTGTCGTACTTCACCGACGCGGCGGCACTGCGAGGGCCCTTGAGTGCCGGCGACGGCACGATGCCCATTGTCATCCTGGGCCCGGGCCAACCCGAGATGGCGCACCAGACCGACGAGTACTGCGAGGTCGCCCGCATCACCGACGCGACCGCGCTGTTCACCGACCTGATCACCGACTGGTGCGAGGCTGCCGAATGACTCTCCCTCCAAACGCTGCTCGGCTGAACGACCTCGACGCCTGGCAGGCCGCTCGCCTGCTGGCTCGGCGCGAACTGAGCGCCTTCGACCTGGCGCGCGCCTGCCTGGACCGGGTGGTCGAGCGCGATGGCGACATTCATGCCTTCGCCCACGTCGACCCCGATGCCGTGCTGGCCCAGGCACGGGCGCTGGACGCCGGCGCGCTGCGCGGCCCGTTGCACGGCCTGCCGCTGGGCGTGAAGGACCTGTTCGACACCGTTGACCTGCCCACGGCCTATGGCTCGCCGATCTACGCCGGCCACCGCCCGGTGGCCGACGCCGCTGCCGTGGCGCTGTGCCGCGCGGCCGGCGCGCTGGTGCTGGGCAAGACGGTGACCACCGAGTTCGCCTACTTCCACCCCGGGGCGACCCGCAACCCGCACCACCCGGACCACACCCCCGGCGGCTCATCCAGCGGCTCGGCCGCAGCCGTGGCCGACCGCATGCTGCCGCTGGCGTTGGGCACGCAGACGGCGGGTTCGATCATCCGGCCGGCGGCCTACTGCGGCGTGGTCGGCTACAAGCCAAGCTGGGGCAGGGTGCCGCGCGCCGGTGTCAAGAGCCTGTCGGAAACGCTGGACACCGTCGGGGGCTTCGGTCGAAGCGTGCGCGACGTGGCGATGCTGGGCGCCGTGCTTACCAGCGACGCGCGGCTGCTCGACCTGCCGGCGATGCACAACGCCCCTCGCATCGGCCTGTGCCGCACACCCGAGTGGCCGCAGGCCGACGTCGACACCGTCCGGGCCTGGAACCAGGCGTGCGCGGCGCTGGCACCGCAGGCTGCCGCGCTGGTAGAGATCGAACTGCCGGCCGATCTGCCCGACCTGGTCGCTTTGCAGAAGGCGGTCATGGCGTTCGAGATGTCGCGCGCCTTGAGTCATGAACGTTTCGCCCATCACCACGAGCTCAGCGAGCGCTTGCAGGCTTTGCTGGATGGAGGTGCCGCGATTGCGGGTGCCGAGCACGTGGCCCGCCTGACCGCTACCGCCGCCGCGCAGCGCCGCGTCGACCCCTTGTTCGACGAGGTCGACGTGCTGCTCGCGCCCAGTGCCACAGGCGAGGCGCCAGCCGGGCTGGCCGTCACCGGCGACCCGCTGTTCTGTCGCAGCTGGACGCTGCTGGGCTTGCCCTGCATCCACCTGCCGTTCACCCAGGGCCGGCTGGGCCTGCCGCTGGGCCTGCAGGTGGTCGGTTGCTGGGGCCAGGACCACCGCTTGCTGGCCGCAGCGCAATGGATCCACGAAAGGCTGACCCGATGACCGGGTCGATTCTGGTGCGCGACGCGCTGTTGAAGCGGTGTGGCGTGTCCCCGCTGCGCGTGAACGAAGCCCGCTTGACGAACTGACCCGACCGCCGGTTGCCCTCCGATTCGGTGTCAGCGAGCCTACTTGCCGGCCGGAACCGCAACCACGCCGGGAAAGCGTGCCACGTAGTAGTCGAGGGTGTCCAGGTCTTCGAGCGGGATTTGGCTCACGGCTGCCGACATCGTCTGCGTGTACCCCGGACGCGTGCCGGATCGGAAACCCCGCAAGCTCATCTGCAGGCAGTCCTCGCGTTGCCCTGCGATGCGCGGCACCTGCTGCCCGCCGCTGAAATCCGCACCGTGGCAGAACACACATTTGTGTTGCTGCGCCAGTGCCCGCGCCTTGTCGATGCGCGCTGCATCGGGCGATGTCGCCGACGGTGGGGCGCGTACGGGTGGCAGCGTGCCGATGTAATCGGAGAAGCCGCGCATATCGTCGTCAGCGAGGGTCTTGGCCACTGCCGTCATGCCTTCGTTGCCGCGCCGGCCCTCACGAAACAAAAACAGTTGCGTGATGGCATAGAAAGAGGGCTGGCCGGCAAGCACCGGCGTGAGCGGCATGTCGCTTCGCCCATTGGCACCATGACAGGCAGCGCACAGACCCGCAAAGCGCTGTGCGTAGCCGCCGGCGCCAGGGCCGGCGGCACTGGCAGCGCTGCTTGCCGCAGCGCCGGCTTTTCGAGCTTTTGCCTGCCCAGCGCAGTTCGGGCAGTGCTCCAGGTCGATCTCGAACACGCGCTTGAGCAGCCGCGCCCAACTCAACCGCACTGGGCGGTGGTGCGAACAGTTCGCCTCGCACTCGGCGCTTTGCGCTGCCTGGGTGGCCTCGACCGGCTCTTGTGGCACCACCATCGCGCGCAGCTTGGCGTTGGGCGCCAGCACACCGTGGAAGCGGATCAGATGCAGCCGCGGCCGTGGCACCAGTGCAGCCAACCGTTGCATGAACTCCACTGGCGACATCACCAGGTGCGTGGTGCCGTCGCGCCAGGGAGTCTTCAGCTTCAGCACCACTTGGCCCGCGGCGTTGCATTGCACCCGTTCGTTGGCCAGCGCCGGGCGGGTGATGTGTAGCGGCACAGTTGTTCCAGCGCTTTGCGATTGTCGGCTCCACAGCACAC
>JANOKY010000195.1:0-3647 GCA_031419635.1 Burkholderiales bacterium
ACCTCGATCGTCGGCCCCGGGCTCTGGCCGTTGTAGCCCCACAGGTGGGCCTTGAAGCCGGGCGTCATTTCGCGCACCACCGGCTCGGCGACGAGGTGGAATTCCTTGACGCCGTTGTTCATGCGCCAGGGCAGGGTCCAGCCATTGAGCGTGACGACCGGGTTGTAGGGCCGGCCGGTGCTCGGCAGCAGCGGCGGCATGGTGTCGGGCTTGGTTTGAAGGATCGGCTCGGGCAGGGCGGCCATCGCCACCTTGCTGATCGCGGTGGCGGTGACCGCGAGGCCCGCGCCGCCGAGAAGATTGCGTCGGGAAACCATGGCTCAAACTTTCTCAGTGCGCCGCGCCGCCGTCGGCGGCGGTCGTCATCAAAGGGGTGGCGCGGGGCGCGAGGCTCGGCTTGCCGATCAAGGCCATCTTGAGGTCGGCCTGGGCGAGCCAGAAGTCGCGCAGCGCTTCGATCGATGCGTTCACCGATGCGACCTGCGTGCGGGCGTCGGCGAGCAGTTCGAACACCCCGATCAGCATGCCGTTGTAGCGCAGCAGGTTCTCGTCGGCGATCTGCTTGCGCAGCGGCACCAGCTCGTCGCGGTGGTGGCGGGCGATGTCGTAGGCGCTGCGGTAGTTGCCGTAGGCCTCGCGCACTTCGGAGCGGGCGTTGACGGCGGTCTCGGCAGCGCGGTGCAGGGCTTGCATGTACACGCTCTCGGCGCGCGCCACGCGAGCGTCACCCCAGTCGAACAGCGGCAGCTCGAAGCCCAGCTCCCAGCCGCGCTGGGTCGGCAATTCGTTCGAGCTGTTGCGCACGGCACCGAATTCGAGCACGTTGACCCAGCGCGTGGTGCGCGTCAGGCCGAGGTTCTTCGCCGTCTGCTCGGCCGCCAGCGTGGCGCCTTGAACGTCCAGCCGCTGGGCCATTGCGCTGCGTTCGATGTCGGGCTGGTCGATCGGCGCAGGCGGCAGGTCGGGCAGGCGCTCGGGCAAGGTGAAGCCGGTCTGCTCACCCCACACGCCGAGCAGGCGGGTCAAGCGCTCGCGCGTGGCGCGCTGCGCCTGCATCGCCTGCGCCAGGGTGAGCGCCGCATCGGCATAGAAGCTCTGCTCGCGCGCCTGCTGCAGCTTGTTGAAGTTGCCGACCTGGGCCATGCGCCGCGCCAACTCGGCACCGGCCTCGGCCGCCTGCATCACCTGGAGGCGGTAGCGCACGGCTTCTTCGGTGGCGACTGCGTTGAGATGGGCCTTGCGCGTGTCGGCGGCGAGTGCCAGCACCGCCAGCGTGACGCTGCCTTGCGTTTGCGCGAAGCGGCGCGATTCCAGTGCCTGCATCTGCGGCAGCGCCAGCAGGCGCGCGAGATTGAAGTGCAGCCCGCGTTCGATCTCGACCTCGCCACCGCGCGTCAGGCGGCCGAAGCTGAAACCCGGGTTCGGCAGCCGGCCCGCCTGCACCCGTTCGGCCTCGCCGATGCCGAGCTCTTGCAAGCTGGCTTGCAGGCCGCGGTTGTTCAGCAGCGCGAGCTGCACGGCGTCGTCGGTCGACAGCGGCCGGGCCAGCAGGGCGGCCACGCGCTGGTCGATCGCGGCCTGGTCGGCCGCGTTGCGTGACCAGCGCAGCTCCTTGCCCAGGCGCTGCTGCGCGGTCTGCTCGACCACGCCGAAGCCACTGTCGGGGCTGAACGAGGCACAGCCCGCGAGCAGCGCCGCGGCCAGGAGCGAGGTTGGCGTCGTGGCCTTCATGGCAGCGTTCGAGCCGTCGGTGCGGACGCAGCGCTCGCGCTTGGCGCAGCGGCTTCGCGGGCATAGACGCGCCAGCCGCCAATGCGCGTGACGGTGTCGTTGGCGTCCTTCCACGCGATCGGCGTGGCGTCGGTGTGGCGCCGGTAGCCAGACAGCGCCGACGCATGCTGCAGCGGCGGTACTTGCGCCCGTGCATCGGCGGGGTCGGCCGCGCGCGGTGGCGGCGGCGCCGGGGCTTCAGCCGCCGCGGCGATGCCCGCCCACAGGGCCACGGGCAGCAGCCAGTGCATCGGAAATCGAACCATCGTGTCCTCGCATGACGCGGAGTGCGTGCCGGCAGCAGCGTGCCGCCGGGCAGGGCTTCATACGGCGGGCCTGCGCGTGCGCGGGTGCGCACGGCCAGCGGCCGTTCAGGCGAGGTCGATTCGGGGTGGCCGCTCGGGGCCGGCGCGCACGGCCGGCTCGACCGCCGGCACCAGCGCACTGGCGGGCCGTGCCGGTGGCAGCAGTGGCAGGGCAGAGGCCATCGAGGGCAGGGACGCGAAGGCGCTGTGGCAGACATCGCACAGCGAACAGGTGGGCGCGGCGTTGGTGTCGGTGGCGTGGCTCTCGCCATGGCAGGGCGCGGACGCGTTGGTGTGCGCGTCGTCAGCCGCCTGCATCGCCACCGATCCACCGGACATCGCCGCCATCGGCATCGGCATCGGCATCGGCATCGCGGTGGCCGCCCAGCCGCGCAGCGGCAGCAGCGCGATGGCCAGCCAGAGCAGGGCGATGGTGAGGGGACGCGAGGGGCGCAACATTGGGGGCGGAGGATAACGGCTCCCGGGTAGGGAGTGCCGCGGCAGGGACAAGTTCCCTGGCCCGATTGCTGGCCCTGCCTACAATTTCACGCCGCCCAACCCCCATCCGCACCCCCAACCGCACCCGCACCATGACCACCGCCCACACGACCGCCGTCAGCCACATCACCCCGCGCGAAAAGGCCGAGATCCTGGCGCAGGCGCTGCCGTACATCCGCAAGTTCCACGGCAAGACCCTGGTCATCAAGTACGGCGGCAATGCGATGACCGACCCCGAACTGCAGCAGGACTTTGCCGAAGACGTGGTCCTGCTCAAGCTCGTCGGCATGAACCCGATCGTGGTCCACGGCGGCGGGCCGCAGATCGACGAGGCGCTGACCCGGCTGGGCAAGAAGGGCACCTTCGTGCAGGGCATGCGTGTCACCGACGAAGAGACGATGGAAGTCGTCGAGTGGGTGCTGGCCGGCCAGGTGCAGCAAGACATCGTCGGCCTGATCAACGCGGCCGGCGGCAAGGCCGTGGGCCTGACCGGCCGCGACGGCGGGCTGATCCGCGCGCGCCAGATGAAGCTGGTGGACAAGGACGACCCGAGCAAGGAGCACGACGTCGGCCAGGTCGGCGAGATCACCGCCATCGACCCCAGCGTGGTCAAGGCCTTGCAGGACGACCAGTTCATCCCGGTCATCAGCCCGATCGGCTTCGGCGAGCGCAACGAGAGCTACAACATCAACGCCGACCTGGTGGCCGGCAAGCTGGCCGTGGTGCTGAAGGCCGAGAAGCTGATGCTCTTGACCAACACCCCCGGCGTGCTCGACAAGAACGGCCAGTTGCTGACCGACCTGACGGCGCGCCGCATCGACGAGCTGTTTGCCGACGGCACCATCTCCGGCGGCATGCTGCCCAAGATCGCCGGCGCGCTCGATGCGGCCAAGAGCGGCGTCAATGCGGTGCACATCATCGACGGACGCGTGCCGCATGCGATGCTGCTCGAGATCCTGACCGATCAGGCCTACGGCACCATGATCCGCTCGCATTGAGGCGATGGCCGATCGACGGACGGTCTGGCTCTTCGACCTCGACAACACCCTGCACAACGCCTCGCATGCCGCGTTC
>JANOKY010000196.1:0-3721 GCA_031419635.1 Burkholderiales bacterium
CCGCATCGTCGATTTCGCCTTGTCCAACTGCGTCAACTCGGGCATCCGGCGCAACGGCGTCGTCACCCAGTACAAGAGCCATTCGCTGCTGCGCCACATCCAGCGCGGCTGGAGCTTCCTGCGTGCCGAGCTGAACGAAACCGTCGATCTGCTGCCGGCGCAGCAGCGTGTCGGCGAAGAGCATTGGTACCGCGGCACGGCAGACGCGGTGTTCCAGAACCTGGACATCATCGAGTCCTCGCACCCCGAGTACATCGTCGTGCTGGCCGGCGACCACATCTACAAGATGGACTACTCGCTGATGCTCGAAGACCATGTGTCGCACGGCGGCGGCTGCACGGTGGGCTGCATCGAGGTGCCGCGCGACGAGGCCAGTGCGTTCGGCGTGATGGCCGTCGACGAGCAACGCAAGATCACCAGCTTCGTCGAAAAGCCCGCCGATCCGCCGCCGATGCCCGGCAACGCCAAGGTCTCGCTGGCCAGCATGGGCATCTATGTCTTCGACGCCGAGTACCTGTACAAGCTGCTCGAGGCTGATCTGGCCGACCCGAACTCGAGCCACGATTTCGGCAAGGACGTGATTCCGCGCGTGGTCGGCGAAGGCCGCGCGCTGGCGCACCCCTTCGGCATGAGCTGCATCGCCAACCCCAACGGCGCGCCGCCGTACTGGCGCGACGTCGGCACCATCGACGCCTTCTGGTCGGCCAACCTCGACCTGGCCTCGATCAACCCCGAGCTGGACATCTACGACACCGACTGGCCGATCTGGACCTACCAGCGCCAGTTGCCGCCGGCCAAGTTCATTCCCGACCGCAACGGCTCGCATGGCATGACGGTCAACACCCTGGTCTCGGGCGGCTGCATCATCAGCGGCTCGCATGTCGCCAATTCGGTGTTCTTTTCCAACGTGCGCGTCGATTCCTTCTGCAACATCGACCAGGCCGTCGTGCTGCCCGGCGTGACGATGGAACGCAACTGCCGCATCCGCAAGGTGGTGCTCGACCGCGGCTGCGTGCTGCCCGCCGGCCTGGTGGTCGGCGAAGACGCCGCGCAGGACGCCGCGCGCTTCGAGCGCACCGAGGGCGGTGTCGTGCTGATCACGCGCGACATGCTGGCGCGCTTGTGAAGGCCATCGACATGTTGGCCAGGCCGTGAAGGCCGTGGCCGCCCCGCGGCGCAAGGCGGCCGCGCTGCGCGTGTTGCATGTCGGCGCCGAAATCTTCCCGCTGCTCAAAACCGGCGGCCTGGCCGATGTGCTCGGTGCCCTGCCGGCCGCGCTGCGCCACGCCGGCGCCGATGCGCGGGTGCTGTTGCCGGCCTTCCCGTCACTCGCCGCTGCGCTGGTCGATGTGCGCGAAGTGGCGCAGCTCGCGTTGCCCTGGGGCGGCGCAGCGGCGCATTTGCTGGCCGGCCGTTTCGCAGCGTCAGCGCTGAAAAGCGTGCCCGTCTACCTGCTGCGCCATGACGCGCTCTACGGCCGCGACGGCAACCCCTACAGCGACGCCAGCGGCGCGGCCTACGCCGACAACCACCGCCGCTTCGCGCTGCTTGGCCTGGCGGCCACGCGCCTGGCCGAGGGGCTCGATCCTGACTGGCTGCCGCAGGTGGTGCATGGCCACGACTGGCACGCCGGCCTGGCGCCCGCTTACCTTTCGTTCTCGCGCGCCGCCGGTGCCAGCCGCGCGGCCAGCGTGTACACGGTGCACAACCTGGCCTACCAGGGTCAGTTCCCGTCGTCGGTGTTCGGTGAGCTGGGCCTGCCGGCCGCCGCCTACACGCTGCACGGCGTGGAGTTCCACGGCCAGGTGTCGTTCATGAAAGCGGCGCTGCACTATGCCGACCGCATCACCACCGTGAGCCCGACGTACGCGCATGAAATCCAGCAGGCCGAGCTCGGCTGCGGCTTCGACGGCCTGCTGCGCGAACGCAGCGCGGTGCTGTCGGGCATCCTCAACGGCGTCGACGAGGCGGTATGGAGTCCGGCCGACGACACCGCCATCGCGCGCCCCTACAGCGCCGAGCGCATCGCCGGCAAGGCCGCGTGCAAGGCCGCGCTGCAACGCGAATGCGGCCTCGATGTGCAGACTGCTGCGCCGCTGTTCACCGTGGTCAGCCGCCTGACGGAGCAAAAAGGCCTGAACCTGGTGGCCGAGGCGCTGCCAGCAATCGTGGAGCGTGGCGGCCAACTGGTGGTGCTCGGCAGCGGCGACGCCGCGCTCGAAGCCGCCTTCGCGCGCGCAGCGAATGCGCACTCGCGCCAGGTGGCGCTGCGCCAGGGCTATGACGAAGCGCTGTCGCACCGCATCTTCGCTGGCAGCGACGTGACCCTCGTGCCCTCGCGCTTCGAGCCCTGCGGCCTGACCCAGTTGTATGCGCTGAAGTACGGCAGCCTGCCCCTCGTGCGCCGCACCGGCGGCCTGGCCGACACGGTGGTCGATTGCACGCTCGAAGACCTCGCCGACGAGCGCGCCACTGGCTTCGCTTTCGAACGCTTTGATGCAGCGGACCTGAGCCGCGCCCTGCGCCGCGCTTTCGCATTGTGGGCCCGGTCGCGCGACTGGCGCACCGTGCGCGGCCGCGCGATGGCGCAGCGCTTCGGCTGGGACACCGCGGCGGCCCGCTACCTGGCGCTGTACCGTGGCCTGGTCACGGCTTGACCGTGCGTGCGCGGATCGCCGCCAGTGTCACCACGCCCTGAGCCCGGCCCTGGCTGTCGACGACGGCCAGGCTATCGACGCCCGCGGCCATCATCGCGGCCAGCGCGTTGCGCAGGTTCGCCTCGCCGGCGATGCGCTGATCGTGATCGGGCGCGGTGAAGGGTTCCAGTGCGGCATCGACGCGGATCAAGGCCAGCCGCCTCAAGGCCCGGTCGGCGCCGACGAAGGACTCGACGAAGTCATCCGCCGGCCGCGCCAGGATCGCCTCGGGCGTGTTGTACTGCACCAGAGCGCCGTCGCGCAGGATCGCGATGCGGTCGCCGACCTTCAAGGCCTCGTCGATGTCGTGGGTGACGAAGACGATGGTCTTTTTCAGCGTGTGCAAGATCTTCAGGAACTCGTCTTGCAGCCGCGTGCGCGTGATCGGGTCGATGGCGCCGAAGGGCTCGTCCATCAACATCACCGGCGGGTCGGCGGCCAACGCACGCGCCACGCCGATGCGCTGCTTCTGGCCGCCCGACAATTCGCGCGGAAAGCGCGCCCGGTATTGCGCCGGCTCCATGCCCACCAGGGCCATCAACTCGTCGACGCGGCTGGCGATGCGCGACTCGTCCCAGCCGAGCAGGCGCGGCACGGTGGCCACGTTGTCGGCGATCGACCAATGCGGGAACAGGCCCACGTGCTGAATCACATAACCGACGCTGCGCCGCAGCTCGACCGCGTCGAGTGCCATCACGTCGCGCCCGGCGACGCGGATGCGGCCGGCGTCGGGCTCGATCATGCGGTTGATCATGCGCATCGTCGTCGTCTTGCCGCAGCCCGACGGGCCGATCAGCACACAGACCTCGCCGGCGGGAATGGTCAGGCTGAGGCCGTCGACGGCCGGCCGCGCCGCGCCGGCAAAGCGCTTGGTGAGGGCTTCGAGTTCGATCATGCAGTGCGCATCCCCAGCGGTGTCAGAGCCGCCTGCAGGCGGCCGAACAATCGATCGACGCCGATCGACAATAGGGTCGCCGGTAGCGCGCCGACAAGCAACTGCGGCATCGCCATCATCGCGATCCCCG
>JANOKY010000197.1:0-1966 GCA_031419635.1 Burkholderiales bacterium
GTCGGCGCGATCCAGCGCGGCCTGATGCAGATCGAGGAGCAAGGCGGCGACAAATTCTTCGGCGAGCCGATGCTCGACATCGCCGACTTCATGCAGACCGTCGACGGCCAGGGTGTCATCAACATCCTCACCGCCGACAAGCTGATGAACGCGCCGCGGCTGTACGCCACCTTCCTGCTGTGGATGCTGTCGGAGCTGTTCGAAGCGCTGCCCGAAATCGGCGACCCCGACCAACCCAAGCTGGTGTTCTTCTTCGACGAAGCCCACCTGCTGTTCACCGATGCGCCCAAGGCCCTGATCGAGCGCATCGAACTGGTGGTGCGGCTGGTGCGCAGCAAGGGCGTGGGCGTGTATTTCGTGACGCAGAACCCGCTCGATGTGCCCGACAGCGTGCTGGCCCAGTTGGGCAACCGCGTGCAACATGCCCTGCGCGCCTTCACCCCGCGCGACCAGAAGGCCGTGAAGGCCGCGGCAAGCACCATGCGCGCCAACCCGGGGCTGGATGTCGAGACCGCGATCACCGAGCTGGCCGTCGGCGAGGCCCTGGTCAGCTTGCTCGACAGCAAGGGCCGGCCGAGCATGACCGAGCGCGCGTTCGTGCTGCCGCCGGGCAGCCAGATCGGGCCGATCACGCCCGAGCAGCGCAAGGCGGTGATCGCAGGATCGCTGGTGGCGGGGGTGTACGAGAAGACGGTCGACCGCGAGTCGGCCTATGAAAGGCTCAAGGGCCGTGCTGTGGCCTCGGCCGATGCGGCGGCATCGACGCCGCAGCCGTCGCCCGGCACAGCATCGGCACCAGCCGCCGCGGCCGGCGGCGGGCTGATGGGCAGCCTGGGCAGCATCCTGTTCGGCAGCACCGGGCCGCGTGGCGGCAAGCACGAAGGCCTGGCTGAATCGGCAGCGCGCAGCGCCGTGCGCAGCGTCGGCTCGGCGGTCGGTCGCGAAATCATTCGCGGTGTGCTCGGCTCGCTGCTCGGCGGTGGGCGGCGGCGATGAAGGCAAGGAGCATCGTCATGGGCTTTCTCGGTTTCCTGATCGTATTCGCGGTCGGCCTGATGGTCAGCGCACGTCTGGGCCTGTTCGGCGGATCAACACCCGGGAATCTGGGCGTCAGCGACGGCAGATTGAAACCGCCATCGAAGACGCCCAACAGCGTCAGCAGCCAGGCCGCACTGTGGCCCGAACATCCGCAGCGCGAAGCCGCGGCGGTCACAGCGCTGCAACTCCAAGGCAACGGGCCGGCGACGATCGCCCGGCTGGCCCAGATCATCGAAGGCATGGACGGGGCGCGCATCGTCGAGCGCCGGCCGGACTACCTCTACGCCCAGTTCACCACCCGGCTGATGCGCTTCGTCGACGACTGCGAATTCTGGTTCGACCCCGCCAACAACGTGATCCAGGTGCGCTCGGCTTCGCGCGTCGGGCGCGGGGACCTGGGCGTCAACCGCGTCCGCATCGAAGCGATCCGGGCCAAGCTCAGCTCGACGCAATAGTGCGCTTGCAGCGAAGCGAGCCCGTCGTCGCGCGCGGCCGCAACAACTTCGATCCGATAAGATGGCGCTACGTCGTCTGACTCGTAGGGGGTTCCTTGTCGTTCAACATTGCGCCCGCGCCCGAGGCTGGTGCTCAGCCTGATCTGCAGGCCCTGGAGCGTGAGCTGGCCGCCCTCTTCGTCACGGCCTTGAATCTCGAAGTGGCGCCTTCCGATATCGACCCGACTGGGCCGCTCTTCGGCGAAGGCCTCGGCCTCGATTCGATCGACATCCTCGAAGTGGCGCTCGAGATTTCGCAGCGCTACGGATTCCAGTTGCGCTCCGACGACGAAAACAACGAGCACATCTTTCAGTCGCTGCGCAGCCTCGCGGCGCACGTCGCGAAGCATCGCGCGCAGTAACCTGCTGCCGCCGATGCGCAAACGAACCCTCCTGGCCGCGGCGCTGGCCATTGGGGCCTATGGCGCCCTGTC
>JANOKY010000198.1:0-2081 GCA_031419635.1 Burkholderiales bacterium
CCTTCTTCGACCAGTTCACCAGGGACTTCTTCTCGGCCAGCGGTGCACTGAAGGTCACCGAGTCGCAGCGCGGCGGCGCGATTGCCCTGTGCCACCAGTCAGCCCAGCATGCGGCACTGGCCTGCATGGACTCGTTCGGCAGCACCGACTTCCGCGAAGACCTGAAGAAGGTGGGTGTGCCCACGCTGGTGATCCACGGCGACGCGGACGCGATCGTGCCCATCGAAGGCTCGGGCCAGCGCACCCACCGCGCCGTGCTCCACAGCGAGCTGGTGATGGTGAACGGCGCGCCGCACGGGCTGAACGTGTCGCACGCGCAGGCGTTCAACGATGCGCTGCTGTCCTTCCTGCGGACGTGAACCGCCGTGGCCGCTGCAAAGGCGTGCGGCCACGGCAGGCACGGGCGCATGGAGCCCGCCATCGGCCAAGGCATTTATCCTCGGTCTGTGCGCTGGCCGACATGTGGCGGCGGGCCGGCGCCACTCACTCGTGCCGCAGGGCCTCGATCGGGTCCATCCGCGCCGCGCGCCGGGCCGGGAAGAAGCCGAACAGCACGCCGATGCCGGCTGAAAAAACGAACGACAGTACGTTGATCACCGGGTCGAACAGATAGGGCACGTCCATCCACTGCGCGCCGACAACCGACGCCGCCGTGGCGATGACGATGCCGATGAGGCCACCGAGTGCGGCCAATGCCACCGCCTCGATCAGGAACTGCAGCAGCACTTCGCGCTCGAGCGCACCGATGGCCAGGCGCAGGCCGATCTCGCGCGTGCGCTCGGTGACGCTGACCAGCATGATGTTCATGATGCCGATGCCGCCGACCAGCAGGCTCACCGCGGCCACGGCGCCGAGCAGGGTGGTCATCACCTGGGTGGTGCCCGACAGGGTTTCGGCGAGCTGCTGGGTGTCGAGGATGTTGAAATTGTCTTCGTCGTCGGCGGCCAGTTTGCGCCGTTCGCGCAGCAGCTCGCGCAGGCTGGCTTTGAGGCGCGTGCTGTCGCTGCCGTCCTGCATCGACACCTGCAGCGTGTTGACGCGCTGGTTGCCGGTGACGCGCCGCTGCAAGGTTTGCAGCGGCACCAGCACGGTGTCGTCCTGGTCGTTGCCGAAGGCGGCCTGGCCTTTGGACGCCAGCACGCCGATCACCGAACAAGAGAACTGCTTGATGCGCAGTAGCTCGCCCAGGCCACGCTGGCCACCGTAGATCTCGCGCCGCACGGTCTCGCCGATGATGCACACGGCCGCGCCCGCGGTCTGCTCGTCGTCGGCGAAGACGCGGCCCTGGCTCAACTTCCAGTTGCCGGTGTCGAACCAGGCATTGCTGCTGCCGACGACATTGGTCGACCAGTTGCGGCCATTGGCGACCACGGTGGCGTTGGCACGGCTCTCGGGTGCCACCGCGGCAATGCCGCCGATCTGCGCCTGCACGGCGTCGGCGTCGGCCGGCTTGAAGGCCGGCGCACCACCACCGCCGCCGGGCCCCTGGCGCTGGCCGGGCCGCACCATCAGCAGGTTGGTGCCGAGGCTGGAAATCTGGTTCTGCACCGCCTGCGTCGCGCCCTTGCCGAGCGTGACCATCGTGATCACCGCGCTGACGCCGATGACGATGCCCAGGATCGTCAGGAACGAGCGCAGCAGGTTGCGCCGGATCGAGCGCAGCGCCAGGAACAGGGTGTTGAGCAGCATCAGGGCAGCGCGACCGTCGACGCCAGCGGAACGGTCTTCGCATTCAGCGCATCGCTGTCGATGCGGCCATCGACAAAGCGCACCCAGCGCCGCGCATAAGCCGCCATGTCGGGCTCGTGCGTGACCATCAACACGGTGATGCCGTGCTCGGTGTTCAGGCCGCGCAGCAGCTCCATGATCTCCTGGCTGCGCTGGGTGTCGAGGTTGCCGGTGGGCTCGTCGGCGAGCAGCACCGCCGGCTCGGTGACCAGCGCACGCGCAATGGCCACGCGCTGCTGCTGGCCGCCCGACAACTCGGCCGGGGTGTGGAGCTCCCAGCCGCCCAGGCCCACCGATTGCAACGCCGCCGCTGCGGCAGCGCGCCGCACCGCCGCACTCTCGCCGCGGTAGAG
>JANOKY010000199.1:0-3867 GCA_031419635.1 Burkholderiales bacterium
CCCTCCCCCACTGGGGGGTCGGGGTGGGGGCATGGTGCTTGATGTAGTCACCCTCGGCGAAGCGATGCTGATGTTCGCGGCCGAGGAGCCCGGCCCGCTCGAAGGCGTGCAACGCTTCAGCAAGCGCACGGCCGGCGCCGAAACCAATGTCGCGATCGGCCTGGCGCGCCTGGGCCTGAAGGTCGGCTGGCAAAGCCGCCTGGGCAGCGACTCGATGGCGCGTTTTCTGTTGGCCGCGATCGGCGGCGAGGGCGTCGACTGCTCGCGCGTCGTCTGCGACCCGCAGCAGCGCACCGGCTTCCTGTTCAAGGGCCGCGTCGATGACGGCTCCGACCCGCCGATCGAGTACCACCGCAAGGGCTCGGCCGCCAGCCAGCTCGGCCCCGACGACATCGACGAGGCCTGGATCGCAAACACCCGCCACCTGCATGTCAGCGGCGTGTTCCCCGCCCTGTCGCCGAGCACGCTGGCCGCCACGCGCCGCGCGATGGCGCTGGCGCGGCAGCATGGCCGCACGATTTCGTTCGACCCCAACCTGCGCCCGGCGCTGTGGCCGTCGCGCGACGTGATGCGCGAGACGCTGAACGATATGGCGCGGGGCTGCGACTGGGTGCTGCCGGGCCAGGCCGAAGGCGAGCTGCTGACCGGCAGCGCAGACCCCGAAGCCATCGCCGCGTTCTACCGCGAGCGCGGCGCCAGGCTGGTGGTCGTCAAGTGCGGCGCCGAGGGCGCTTACTTCAACGGCGAGCAAGGCACCGGCCGGGCTCCGGCGTTCCCGGTGGCGCAGGTGATCGACACGGTGGGTGCCGGTGACGGCTTTGCGGTGGGCGTGATCAGCGCGCTGCTCGAAGGCCTGCCGGTGCCCGAAGCCGTGCGCCGCGGCGCCTGGATCGGCGCGCGGGCGGTGCAGGTGCGCGGCGATACCGAAGGCTTGCCGACGCGGATCGAACTGCTCGCCTTCAGCGTCGCTTAGGGGAAAACCAGCGCGCGGTGGCCTCACAAAACGGGGACACTGCTGCGGTCAATTGGTCAGGCCAATTGGCCAAAACCACCCATGCCCCTGCAAACCATCGAGCCACGCCGGCTCTACCGCCAGATCGCCGACCAGTTGCGTGCGCTGATCGCGGCCGGTGAGTTCGCGCTCGGTTCGCGCCTGCCGCCCGAGCGTGATCTGGCGGTGCAGCTCGGCGTGTCGCGGCCGTCGGTGCGCGAGGCGCTGATCGCGCTCGAGGTCGAAGGGCTGGTCGAGGTGCGCATGGGCTCGGGCATCTACGTCACGGCGCCGGGGCCGGCCCCGGTGGCGCAGTCGCGCGACGTGGGGGCGGCGCTGGGCCCGTTCGACATCATCCACGCGCGCCAGTTGATTGAATCCGAATTGGCCGCCGTTGCCGCCCGCCACAAGGACAGCGCTTCGCTCAAGCGCATGCGCGCTGCGGTCAAGCGGATGGAAGACGACATCGCCCTGGGCGTGATGCCGATTCGTGGCGACCGCGACTTCCACATCGCGCTGGCCGAGGCCAGCGACAACGCCGCGCTGGTGCGGGTGGTGACCGATCTCTTCGACGAGCGCAACAACCCGCTGTTCGAGCAGCTTGGCCGGCATTTCGAGAACGCCCGCAGTTGGCGCCAGGCCGTGGCCGAGCACCGCGCGGTGCTGCGCGCGGTCGCCGCGGGAGACGTGGCCGCGGCACGCGCCGCGATGCGCAGCCACCTGGGCAATTCGCATGACCGCTTTGCGGCCGCCTGGGTCGAGACCGCGCCACCGAGGAAGGCCGCCTGATGACGGAGCTGGCCTGCACCCTGCACGGCGCACGCGACCTGCGCCTCGAACCCCGCGCGCCGCGCTCGCTCGGCCCGCACGACGTGCGCCTGCGCCTGGGCGCCGGCGGCATCTGCGGCTCCGACCTGCATTACTACCAGCATGGCCGCGTCGGTGCCTTCGTGATCCGCGAGCCCCTCGTGCCGGGCCACGAAGCCTCGGGCGTGGTCGAGGCGATCGGCGCCGATGTCACGCGCGTCAAGGCGGGTGACCGGGTCGCCATCAACCCCTCGCACCCCTGCGGCGTTTGCGACTACTGCCGCGGCGGGCGCATGAACCTGTGCCGCAAGATGTTTTTCCTCGGCAGTGCCAGCATCTACCCGCACGCGCAGGGCCTGTTCGCCGAGGCCTTCGTGATGCCCGAGCGCCAACTCACGCCGGTGCACGAAGCCGGCATCTCGCTGGGCGAGATCGCCTGCGCCGAGCCGCTGTCGGTGGGCCTGCATGCGGTTCAGCGCGCCGGCTCGCTGCTTGGCAAGCGCGTGCTCGTCACGGGGGGCGGCACGATCGGCTGCATGTGCGCGATCGCCGCGCGGCTGGCCGGTGCTGCGGAAGTGGTGGTGGCCGATGTGGCCGAACGGCCGCTGCAGATCGCGTTGCAGGTCGGTGCCGACAGCGCGGTGCGCAGCGACAGCGACAGCGACAGCGATGGCGATGGCGCCTCGCTGAACGACCGATTCGACATTGCCATCGAAGCCGCCGGCGCCGCCGCCGCCTTGATGACCTGCCTGCAAGCCGTGCAGCGCGGCGGCCGCATCGTGCAGGTCGGCACGCTGCCGGCCGAGCTGCCGTTTCCGGCCAACAGCCTGATGGCGCGCGAGCTGGACTACGTCGGCGCCTTCCGCGCCAATGGTGAATTCGATCTGGCGGTGCAGGCGATCCGCACGCGCCGCGTCGATGTGCGGCCCCTGATCAGCGCGCAACTGCCGCTGGCGCGGGCGCAAGAGGCTTTCGAGCTGGCGCTCGATCGCAGCCGCAGTACCAAGGTTCAACTGCTTCCAAACCCCTGACACCGATAGGAGACGAGCGATGAAACGCACGATGCTGAAGACCTTGCTGGCCGCCGCTGTGCTGGCCGTCGCGTTGCCTGCCTCTGCGCAGACCAAGCTGAAATGGGCCCATGTCTACGAGACCAGCGAGCCGTACCACACGCAATCGGTGTGGGCCGCCGAGGAGATCAAGAAGCGCACCAATGGCAAGTTCGACATCCAGGTCTTCCCGGCCAGCTCGCTGGGCAAGGAAACCGACATCAACCAGGGCCTGCTGCTGGGTACGGTGGACATGATCATCAGCGGCCCGAGCTTTGCCGCGCGCAGCTACCCGCGCCTGGGCATCGCCTACTACCCCTTCATCTTCCGCGACGGGGAGCACCTGCTGGCCTATAGCAAGAGCGCGGTGTTCAAGGAAATGATCGACGGCTTTCGCGAGAAAACCGGCATCCAGATCCTCGCCTACACCTACTACGGTGCGCGCCAAACCACCAGCAACAAGCCGTTCACCGAATGCGCCGGTATGAAGGGCCTGAAGATCCGCGTGCCCGACGTGCCGGCCTACCGCGCCACGCCCGAAGCCTGCGGCGCCAACCCGACACCGATCGCCTTTGCCGAGGTTTACCTGGCGCTGCAGAACGGCACCGTCGATGCGCAGGAGAACCCGCTGACCACGATCGAGGCGAAGAAGTTCTACGAGGTGCAGAAGCACATCATGATGACCGGCCACATCGTCGACGGCCTGACCACGCAGGTCGCGCCGCACGTCTGGAGCAAGCTGTCCGACGCCGAGAAGAAGATCTTCTCGGACGTGGCGCTGGAGGCCGCCGCCAAGGCCTCGGCGCAGATCAAGCAGCGCGAGGCCGAGCTGGTCGACGAGTTCAAGAAGAAGGGCATCACGATCAACCAGGTCAACCGGCAGAGCTTCGTCGATGCCGTGTTGAAGGCCAAGAGCGTCGAGTCGATGGGCTTCGACAAGAAGGACTACGACCGCATCGTGAGTATCAAGTAACCCCCCGAAGCGGCCTGCGGCCGCCTCCCCCCAGGGGGCGCCGCTGG
>JANOKY010000200.1:0-19341 GCA_031419635.1 Burkholderiales bacterium
AGAGGAGTCTCCATGAGCCCGACCATTGCCAAGCTTCACGCTCGCAGCACGCAACCGACAAAGGGCTTGTTGTTCATTGCCGTCGTGCTGGCGCTGGCCCTGTTGTCATACTTTGTCGTCGTGCTCGATGAATCACGCCAGCACGGGGATTCGATGCGCGAGCAACAGCGCCTGACGGGCAATTTCGGCAGCGTTGGAGCCGGCGAGCGATCTTCGGCCAATGCTGTACCGGGCCGTGAGACCAAGCTCGCGCCCTCGTTCGGCGCACGCTGACGCTCGATCGTTGGTCGGCAATGTCGGGTCCGCGTTGTCTCCTTGCATTGTTGACGCTGGCCTGCGTGCCACAGGCCAACGCTGTAGGTCTTTTCACCGAGACCGCTTGGGAGTTGTCGCAAACCCGAGTTGCACAACGCGTCGGCGACAACGCGCAGTCGGCGCCTTCGACATCGATGACGCAGACCTTCCTGTGGTCACGCCGCCAGAGTTTTCTCGTCGGCGTCGGACTCGAGCAGGCAGCCGTGCCCGAATCGCCTTTTGCGCTGTCCTCCGGAGTCTCGGACCGGCGCGGCGCAAGCAATCTGATCGTCGGCGTTGGCGTGGCCACCGGCCCAGCATCGCGTGTCACCTGGGAGCTGCCGATCAACGCATCGGTGCGCGGCGGCGACAGTTTGTCGGCCGCGCGCATTGGATTGGCTTTTCAACACAGAAGCAGTGCCGCTGAATTTCGCAGTGCCACTCAACTGAAGCTGGAGTTGAGCAAGCAAACCAACATCGCGTTGCGGCCACGCGCTGGACGCGTCGCCGTCACGCTTCACAGTAGCTGGTAGAGCGCAAACGGCACTGTGTGGGCGCGCAATGCACAGCGGATGAGGCCGTTTGCAGCCGTGTCAGCGCTGCAAACGGCCTGCCACTTCAGCTCTTGGTTTTGATGACCAGGCGGTTGTCCACCCCTGAAACACCCTCGACGGCGCTGGCCAAGCGCGTGGCACGCTCACGAGCTTCGTCGGACGGCGCCGTGCCGCTCAATGCAACGCGGCCATCGCGCGTATCGACGTCGATGCGGATCGCGCTCAAGGACGGATCCTTGGCGAGTTCAGCCTTGATCTTGGCCGTGATCGTGACGTCGCGCGCGGTGGCTGAAACGGACGCAGTGGCCTCTTTGGTCGCTTGTTTGGCTTCCCCCGCAGCGGCCTTGGCGTCGGCGTTGGCTGCGGCCGCGGCACGCTCCGTTTTGGCGACGGCAGTGTCGAGTTTTTGACCGACGGTGCGCTGATCGTCGGATTTGCTACAGGCGGTGAGCGCAGCGGCGGCTGCAAGCAGAGTCATCACGGTGCGGAGCGAGCGATTGGTGGTCATGGCGTTTCCTCTTGTGGACACCGCGGCTGCGGCGACAGGAGGAAACCATAGCCGCAGGCGCGGGCCAAGAGGATCGGCCACCGCCCCAAAGCCATGTCGGACAGGGCCGACAGGCGGCTTCGCGGGAGTGTCAGGCCAGTCATCGACGTTGCGGGCGTCGGACCAGGTGCGCGCGCCTGGCGGCACTTGCTAGCGCGTGACAATACTACTATCGGACGCCGATACTATCGATCATCGAACCGATGGGCATCACGCGCTACCGCGTGGCCAAGGCCATTGGGGTGCAGCAGCGCCGCATCGACGAGATCTGCGCCGGCGCGCGGGGCGTCACGGCCGAGACCGTGGTGCGCCTGGGCCTGGCGTTCGATATCGATCCGCAGTTCTGGTTGAACCTGCAGGCGCAGTACGACATCGAGGTGATCCAGCGTGACCAGGGCGCGCAACTCGCCGAGGAAGTCCACCCGCTGGCTGGTAGTGTCTCAGTCTGAGGTGTGACGCCAAGTTTGGTTGTTGATGGCAACAATTGTCTGGTTGTTGCAATCAGTACGGGGTGAGGCGCACATGAAAAAGCCCACAGAGACGGGCTGTTGTCTGATAGGCAAACACGGTCGCAGCCTGCTTGAACGAGCAAGCAGGCATCGACTTTAAGTTTTGATGCCTAACCAGCGAGTTGTGCAATCTCTTCCAGAGACCAAACGTGATCGCTGACGCCGGCCGCCATTGCCGGCGTCACGCGCAGCGTCTTGTGAATGCGCGCGAAGTTGTAGTGCATGAAGTGCAGCGACACGGCGCGCCCGCAGCCACGCTGGCCAGACATTGCTGTACCTCAGGCCGATGCACGCCGAAGCCGGCCTGATCAAATCGATGATCGCCAACGTGCATGCGGCCATCAGCCCTGTCGGACGCGCTGCGCAGCAGTTGCCAAAACTCGACCGCTGGCGTGCGCTTGTGGCAACCATCTGCCAACGCCTCGTCGGTCAAATGGCCTTGCCTATCCCGCCCCCGGCGCTCGCCGCGCCCGGGTAGTGGCCGTTTTTAGGTTGATTGAGTTCTACGTCAATCCAGATTCACGACTTCCATCAGGCGCTCCGGCGTCAATGGCAGATGCCGCGCGCGAACCCCCAGCGCGTCGGCCAGCGCGTTGGCGATCGCCGCGGCGGTGGGGCCGGCCGCACATTCCCCGACGCCCAGCGGCGGCAGTTCCGGGTTGGCGATGATGTCCACCTGCAGCGCGGACGGCGTTTCGTCGAAGTTCAGGATCGGGTAGTCGTCCCACGAGCGCGTCTGCACGCCCGAGCGATCCCAGCGTATCGCCTCCTTCAGCGTCCAGCTCGCGGCCTGCAGCACGCCGCCTTCGATCTGGTTGACGAGCCCATCGGGGTTCACCACCTCGCCGGCGTCGACGACCGCCCAGACGCGGTCGAGCACGATGCGATCGGTGACCTCGACCTCCACGACCACCGCGCAATAGGCGCTGCTGTTCTTGTAGCGAGCCAGGCCCAGGCCGCGTCCGCGCAGCGCGCGTTCGCGTCTGGCTGGCGCCTTCTTGTGCCGCCAGCCGGCCGCCGCGGCTGCCGCCTGCAGCACGGTGATGGCTCTCGGGTCGTCGAGATGGGCCAGGCGGAAGGCCAGCGGATCCTGGCCCGCCAGCGCCGCCAGCTCGTCCATGCAGCTTTCGATCGCGAACACGTTGGCAAAGGCGCCCAAGGCACGCAAGGCCGAACTGCGCAAGGTCGGCGTCTTCACCAGGTGGTAGCCGATGCGGCGTGACGGCAGCGCGTAGATCGGCACCGCATTGCGTTGGCCGCCGCCGGCCGGCAGCGGGAAGTCGCGCAGCGGCGGCGCCAGCGTCGGCGGGTCGCGCAGGCTCGCCGCCAGGCAACTCAGGCCCGGCGCCACGCCCGGCCGCTGCGCATGGCTGTGGCTCCAGCCGTCGTGCTGCCAGCGCACGATGCGGCCCCGGGCGTCCAGCCCGGCGCTGAGGTGGACCGACATCGCCGAGCCGAACGGTGACCAGGCGAACTCGTCCTCGCGCGACCACTGCATCCGCACCGGCCGGCCCGCGGCACGGGCCAGGATCGCGGCGTCGATGGCGGCGTCGTCGGCGCCGTTATGGCCGTAGCATCCGGCGCCATCGGCATGCCTGACGGTGATCTGGGAGGCGTCGATGTCGAAGTAGCTGGCAAGCTCGCGCCGCAGCATGAAGCTGCCTTGCGCGTGTGTGCAGACAGTGAGGCGGCCGCCGTCCCAGCGCGCCAGTGCGCACGACGGGCCGATCGACGCGTGGGCCAGGAAAGGCCGCGAGTAGTCGGCGTCGAAGTGCTGCGCGATGGCGGCCTCGTCGGTGCTGACGCCGGAGTCGTCGACGACGCTGTCGTCGCTGGGCAGCGCGCGCAGCCAAGCCTGGTCCGGCGTCGATGCCGGCAGCTCGTCGGCCGCGTCCCACTGCACGGCCTGCCGCACCGCGGCGGCGGCCGCCACGGCCTGCTCCTCGCGTTCGGCTGCCACCGCGAGGTAGCGGCCCTCGACGCACAGCGTGTGCACTCCGGGCAACTCGCGCACCGCCTGCCGTGCCGCGATGTCGAAGACCACCAGGCGCGCACCGTACGTGGGCGGCCGCACGACGCGGCCGTGCAGCATGCCGGGCCACTCGATGTCGTGGATGAAACCGGCGCCGAAGAGCTTGCGCTGCAGGTCCGGGCGCGGCAGGCTGGTTCCGGCAATTCGCCGGGCGGCCCACGGCTTGGGGGCGGCGTCGCCGCGGGCAGGTCGGTCCAGGTCGACGTCCGCCGCCAGATCGATGTAGCCGAGCTCGGCGCCGTGCAGCGCTGCGCAAAAGCGGCCGCGGGCGACGTGAACGTCGGCGGCGTCGACATCCAGCCGCCGCGCCGCCGCCTGCACGAACAACTGCCGCACCTCGGCGCAGACACGGCGCAGTGCCATGCCGCCGACCTCGGTGGAATTGCTGCCGGCCGTCAGCCCCTGGTCGGGGCACAGCGCGGTGTCGCCCACCCGCAGCCGGATCGCCGACGGATCGACGTCCAGTTCATCGGCCGCGATCTGCAGCTGCGTCGTCCACAGCCCCTGGCCGAGTTCGACTTTGCCGGCGTAGACCTCGATGCCGCCGTCATCCGCCACGCGCACCCAGCGCGACAGCACCGGGTTGTTCGCAATGTCCGGCGGCAGCGCCGGCGCGGCGGCGGGCACGTCGGTCACAGCGCAGCCTGCGAAAGCTCGAGCGCCTGCCGCGCTGCCTGCAGGATGCGCATGTGCGTGCCGCAGCGGCACAGGTGCCGTGACAGCGCGACCTGCAGCGCGGCTTCGGTGGGGGCGGCGTCTTGCCGCAGCAGCGCCGCCACGGACAGCATGATGCCGTTGATGCAGTAGCCGCACTGGGCGGCCTGCAGGTCGACGAAGGCCTGCTGCACCGGGTGCGGCCGTTCGGGCGTGCCCAGCCCTTCGACGGTGGTGACCTCGTGGTCCTGCACGGCCCACATCGGCGTGTCGCAGCTATTCACTGCACGGCCGTCCAGCAGCACGGTGCAGCTACCGCAGGGGCCGGCGCCGCAGCCGAAACGTGTGCCCTTGAGCTTCAGGTCGTTGCGCAGCACGTAGAGCAGCGGCGTGTCGACGTCGACCGCGGCGCTGGCGGCCTGGCCGTTGACGCGAAACGGGATCGCCGGCAGCGGCATCGCGATGCTGCCGGGTTAGCCACGGGCCGGCGCGCGCCGATCGCGGATCTTCAGCAGCCGCGCGGCGTTGCCGCCGAGGATGCGGTCGCGGTCGGCTTCGTCGAGGCCGCGCAGGCGCTTGACCAGGCCCACCGGATCCTCGTCGCCCATGTCGTAGGGGTAGTCGCTGCCGAGCATCACCTGCTTCGCGCCGACGCGCTCGATCAGGTTCTCCAGCAGACCCGCGTCGAAGGTGATGGTGTCGAAGTAGAACTTCTTCAGGTAGCTCGACGGCTTCTTCTTCAGCAGCGTGCGCGCGTCGGGCCGCACCTTCCAGCCATGGTCCATGCGCGCGTGGTAATGCGCCAGGTAGCCGCCGCCGTGGGCGACACAGAACTTCAGCTTCGGGTGGCGGTCGAGCACGCCACCGAAGATCAGGTGGCTCACCGCCAGCGTCGATTCGAGCGGGTTGCCGATGATGTTGTTGAAGTAGTGGTCCGTCAGGCGGTCGGCGTGTGTGAAGCCCATCGGGTGCATGAACAGCACCACGTCGAGATCCTGCGCCTTGGCGAAGAAGCGGTCCAGCCCCAGGCGCTTGTCGGCGAGGTCGATGCCGTTGACGTTGGTGCCGATCTCGACCCCACGAAAACCCAGCTTCTTCACGCAGCGTTCCAGTTCGCGCGTGGCCAGCTGGGCGTCCTGTAGCGGCACCGTGCCCAGGCCGACGAAGCGGCCCGGATGCGCGGCCACGATCTCGGCGATGCGCTCGTTGATGCCGCGTGCGAGTTCGAGGCCGAATCCCGGATCGGCGTAGTAGTAGTACTGCGCCGGTGCCGGCGAGACCGCCTGCACGTCGATGGCCATGCGGTCCATGTCGCGCAGCCGCGTGGCGACGTCCGACAACTGCGGCCCGCGATCCTTCATCTGCTGCATGTTCACCGCGCGCGTCATCGGCGTCGCATAGACGATGGAGGGTTCCTTTTCGAAGGGCTTGAGCACGGCCGCCTTGGCCCCGACCTCGTTGTTCTGGTAGTGGCAGTGGAAATCGACATGCAGGCGCGCCGCCGCGGGCTGCGAGGCCGTGGCGGTGCTGGCATCGTCCTTGGCGGCGGTGTCATGGCCGTGGCTGTGGTCGCAGTCCTCGTGGCTGGCTGCGGTGCAGGTGAAGAACATCAGGCTTCTCCGTGGGCGGCGGTGGGCAGCGGGGGGCGGCGCCGGTGCCAGTCGGTGTCGCGCTGGAAGGCGTCGGCCGCCTTCAGCAGCCGGGACTCGTCGAAGGGCCGGCCAACGAGCTGGAAGGCCAGCGGCAGGCCGGCGGCGGACAGCCCCGCCGGCACGCTGATCGCCGGCAGGCCCAGGTAGTTGAGGCCGCGCGTGGCGTGCGTGACGCGGGCGATGGCCTGCATCACCGCGGCGGCGTCGCCCTCGGTGGTGGCGGCGATCGTGGGCGTGTGCGCCGGCAGGGTTGGCACATGGATCAGGTCGCAGCCCTTGAAGCAGGTCTGCAGATAGTCTTGCGTCAGACGGGCGCGCAGCGACAGCGCTTCGGCGTAGCGCACCGCCGGGTAGGCAAAGCCGGGGTCGATGCGCAGGCGTACCTGCTCGGCATAGTCCTGCGGCCGCGTCTCGATCCAGCGCCGGTGCAGCGTCGCCGCTTCCACCGACATCACCAGTTGCGCCATCGCGTTGACCAGGGCCATGTCGGGCACGCCGACTTCCACCAGCGTGGCACCGCGCCCTTGCAGCACGTCCAGGCTGGCCTGCAGCGCGGCGGCGACCTCGGGGTCGAGGTGCTCGCGGTAATAGGCCTGCGGCACGCCGATGCGCAGGCCGTGCAGCGCGCCGTCGAGTGCGGCTTCGTAATCGTCGGGCGCGACGGCGGTGCACAGCCCGTCGTCGACGTTCGGCCTGGCGATGAGTGTGAGCAGCCTGGCGCAGTCGCGTGCGCTCTGTGCCAGCGGGCCGACGCAGTCGAGCGAGTGCGACAGCGGCAGCACGCCGGCCGCGCTGACGCGGCGCCAGGTCGGCTTCAGGCCGGTGATGCCGCACATCGCAGCCGGGTGGCGGATCGAGCCGCCGGTGTCGGTACCCAACGATCCGAACACCAGCCGTGCGGCCACCGCAACGCCCGAGCCGCTGGACGATCCGCCGCAGGCATGCGCCACGCTCCAGGGGTTGAGGGCGTGTCCGTAGTGCCCGTTGAAGCCGGTCGGGCTGAGCGCGAACTCGGCCATGTGCAGCGAGCCGAGGTTCACCTGGCCGGCGGCCTCGAGCTGTTCGACGGCCCAAGCCGTGCGCGGTGCGAGCTGGCCGCGCAGGATCAGCGAGCCGCCGTGGTATTCGCGGCCCACCACGCCGAACAGGTCCTTGTGCGCCAGCGGCACGCCGTGCAGCGGCCCGGTGCTGCCGCTGCGTGCCTGCCGTTCGTCGAGCGCGCGGGCGCGCGCCAGCGCCGGCCCGGCGTCGATGCGGAACACGGCGTTGAGCCGGCGGCCCGTGGTTTCCAGGCGCTGCAGCGACCAGGCCGCGGCTTCCTGGGCGCTGAGGCGGCCGCGCGCGATGGCGTCGGCCACGCCGACCAGGTCGAGCGTTTCGAGTTCGCTCATGAGCGTTGGTTGTTGCCGTTGCCGTTGCGGTCGCGGTCGCGTGCCTGCGCGTCGCACCAGGCCGCGAAACCGGCCGCGTGGTCGTCGAGTGTCAGCTGCGTCTGGGCCGCCTGGGCGATGCGCTGGTTGTTGGGCACCGCCACCGCGAGCGCGGCGGCGATGCGGTCGGTCGACCAGCCCAGCGGCTGCAGGTCGACGAGGGAGGAACGGAGTTCGGGGCTCATGCTGTCGCCTAGTGGATGCCGAGGTAACGTTCCAGCAGTTCCTGTTGTGCCGTCAGCTCAGCCGGCGTGCCTTCCCAGACAACACGGCCGGTCTCGAAGACACAAACATGGTCGGCCACCGCCAGCGCGCTGTAGAGGTTCTGCTCGACGAGCAGGACGCCCAGGCCTTCGCGGCGCAGCGCCGAGAGGATGTTCTCGACGATCTCCACCGTCACCGGCGCCAGGCCCTCGGTGGGTTCGTCCATCAGGATGATCCGCGGGCCGGTCATCAGCGCACGGCCGATGGCCAGCATCTGCCGCTCGCCGCCCGAGAGCTGGTTGCCGCGGTGACCCTTGCGCTGCGCCAGTTGCGGGAAGGCGTCGAACACGCGGCGCACGGTCCAGGCGCCGGGCCGGCCGCGGTCGAGCATGTTCAGGTGCTCCAGCACCGTCAGCGAGGCGAACAGGCGCCGACCCTGCGGCACGTAGCCGATGCGCCGATTGGCGATCTGGTTCGAGCGCAGGCCGATGAGCTCGCTGCCGTCGAAGCGGATGCGGCCTTCGGTGACCCGCGGCGAGCCCAGCCCCATCACTGAGCGCACCAGCGAGGTCTTGCCCATGCCGTTGCGCCCGAGCAGCGCGACGATTTCGCCTTCGCGCACGCGCATGGAGACATGGTCGAGCACGCGCGCCTCGCCGTAGGCGGCGCAGACGCCTTCGATCTCAAGCACGGCGGGGCCTCCCGAGGTAGATTTCCTGCACCTGCGCGTTGCCACGGATCTCGTCGGGCTTGCCCTCGACCAGCACCGCGCCCTGGACCATGCAGACAACGCGGTCCACCAAGCCCAGCGCGAGGTCGATGTCGTGCTCGATCAGCACCAGCGACAGCGTCGCCGGCAGGCCGCGGATGACCTCGGCCATCACCACACGCTCGGCCGGCGACAGCCCCGCGGCAGGCTCGTCGAGCAGCAGCAGGCGCGGTGAGCTGGTCAGCGACATCGCGAGTTCGAGTTGGCGCTGTTCGCCGTGGGAGATCTCCTTCACCAGCAGATGCCGCTTGCCCTCCAGGTGGCAGCGCGCCAGCGCCGAATCGACGATGCCGCGTTCGTCGCCCTGCGCGTCGCCGCGGCGCCAGAAGGCAAAGCGGCTGCGCGACAGGCCGCGCGTGGCCAGCAGCAGGTTGTCCTCGATCGAGAGGCCGAAGAACAGGTTGGTGATCTGGAACGTGCGCGCGATCCCGCGCTGCGCGCGGCGGTCGGGCGTGGCACGCGTGATGTCGTCGCCGTCGAACAGCACCTTGCCGCCGGTAGCCGGCGTCATGCCCGTGATGGCGTTGAACAGCGTGGTCTTGCCCGCGCCGTTGGGCCCGAGGATGGCCACGCGCTCGCCCGCTGCCAGCTGCAGCGTAACGCCGTCGACGGCCTTCAGCGCCCCGAAGTGGATGCTGACGCTCTGCAATTGGAGCAGCGGGCGGGCGGGCATGGACGTCGCAGCGGGCTTCAGCTCTTCTTGATGCCCTGGAACGTGCGCGAGTAGGACGGCTGCTTGAGGTACTCCTCTGGGTTGTAGGTCCAGAACTGCGACACGTTGGGGTAGGTCTCGATCGGCTTGTTCCAGTAGGTGCCGTCGGGGCGCTTGACGACGTCGCGGATGAACACGTCGTAGACCGGATTGCCGTAGTCGTCGAGCCGAACCGGGCGGCCCAGCGGCGAGCCGCTCAACACCGTCTTGCGCACCGCTTCCAGGAACTTGGGGCGGTCTTCGACGTTGCCGCCGATGCTCTTGATGGCCTCGGCCAGCCACATCGCGGCCGAGTAGTGCGAGAAACCATAGATCGACGGCAGCTTCTTGAACGCCGCCTCGTATTCGGCGACGAACTTCTTCGTCGCTTCGGCGTCGTTGCCTTCGGCGAAGTGGGCCGAGCTGATGATGCCTTCGGCCTCGGCGCCGAGCGTGCGGATCACCGACTGGTCGGTGGCGTTCTGCGCGCCCAGCAGCCTGATCTTGCCCTTCATGCCGAAGTTCGACCACTGCTGGATCATGCGCGTCGCGTCAGCGCCGGTCTCCATCGCGAACACCGCGTCAGGAGCCGTCGACTGGATCTGCGCGATGTAGGGGCTGAAGTCCTGCGTGTTCAGCGGGTGCCAGTGCTGCGCGACGATGCTGCCGCCGAGTTCGGTGAAGACCTGCGCGAAGCCGCCGCACTGTTCGTGGCCGAAGGTGTAGTCCTGCGAGATCGTGACGACCTTGCGCAGACCCAGCTTCTTGTAGGCGTAGTCGGCCAGCGGCCGCGGCATCTGGCTGGCGGTGTAGCCGGCGATGCGGATGACGTTGGGGATGCGCTTTCGCTGCGTCAGGTCGTCGGCCGCGACCACCGGGATGAAGTACGGGATGCCGGTCGTCTTGGCGTATTCGGCCACGGCCAAGCCGGTGTTGGCCAGCAGGTTGCCGATGAGGAAGTCGACCTTGGTCTGCTCGGTGAGCTTGCGCGCCTTCTGCAGCGCGATGTCGGGGTTGGAGCCGTCGTCCTCGATGAAGACCTGCACCTCGCGGTTGCCGATCTTTTTGCCGACCTGGTCCCAGTAAAGGCCGAAGCCTTCGGCGATCTCCTTGCCGCCCGCGGCCACCACGCCGGTCAGCGGCGTCAGCAGGCCGATCTTGATCGGGCCCGTGCCCTGCGCGCGAACTTGTGTGAACGCGCCGAAGGTGGCGAGGCCGCCGAGCGCGGAAGTGGATTTAACGAAGGTTCTGCGGTCCATGGTGCTCTCCTGGTGGTGATTGGTCGGTGGGGGCGGGGCTGGAAACAGGGCCTCAGCGCTTGTGGCGCCGCGCCAGATACGAACGAAGCTTGCCGACGATGCCCTCGGGCGCGAAGATCATGGTCAGCACGAACAAGCCACCGAGCACCATCGACCAGCGCTCGGTGAAGGAGCTGACGACGTTTTCGAGCACGATGATCAAGGCCGCGCCGACGATACCGCCGAACAAGGTGCCGACCCCACCGACGATGACCATCAGCAGGCCCTTGACCGACTGCGTCAGCGCCACCGAGGAGGGGCTGACGAAGCTGTTGAAGTAGGCGTAGAGCACGCCCGCGATCCCGGCCATCAGGCCCGAGAACAGGAAGCCGATCAGCAGGTGCCGCGTGGTGTTGTAGCCCAGGCTGCGCATGCGCGATTCGCTCTCGCGGATACCCTTGAGCGTCAGCCCGAAGGGCGAACACACGAAGCGCCACATCGCATAGGTGGCGACGAGTCCGACCGCGAGCACGAAGTAGTAGAAGACCATCGGGTCGGCCAGCACTGCAGGCCGCGCGTTGCCGCGCAGGCCGTTCTCGCCGCCCGTCACCGAAGTCCAGCGCTGGCACACGCCCCAGACGATCATGCCCAGGGCCAATGTCAGCAGCAGGAAGTACACGCCGCTGGTGCGCACCGCCAGCGCCGCGAACACGAGCGACACCGCCAGCGCCGCAGCGATGCCCAGCGGCAACGCCAGCCAGGGGCTGCCGCCGGCCGTCGTCACGTAGTACATCGCCACGTAGGTGGCGGTGCCGAAGATCGCGCCGTGGCACAGTGGCGTGCGGCCGGCGTAGCCGGCCAGGATATCCACCGACATCGCCAACAGTGCGTAAATCAGCATCAGCGTCGCCAGGCTCGTCAGGTAACCAGGAAACAATTCCGGCACGAGGGCCAGCGCGGCGACGACGGCGCCGACCCAGATCGATTTGGACGCGCTCATCGTGCAGGGTTTTTCAAGCGGCCCGGCCGAACAGACCGTGCGGGCGGAACGCCAGCAACAGCGCCATCGGCCCGAAGATCACGAAGTACGCGAGCTCGGGGAACCAGACCTGGCCGAAGGTGGAGAGCATCGCCACGGCCAGGCTGCCCAGCGCCGCCCCGGCCAGGCTGCCGCGGCCGCCGATGATGACCACCGCCAGGCTGTAGACCAGGATCTCGGAGTCGGCCGTCGGATACAGCGACAGAAAGGCGCCGCCGAGCGCACCGGCGATGCCGGCCAGCGCCATGCCCAGCATGAAGGTGACTACGAACACCTGGCGGATGTCGATGCCCATGGCCTCGACTGTTTCGGCGTCGTCGACGCCGGCGCGGATCAGCGAGCCCAGCCGCGTGCGGTTCATCAGCAGCCACAGCAGCACCAGCACGGCGACGCCGACCGCGAGCACGAACAGGCGGTAGCGCGGATAGAGGATGCCGAGGAACTGCACCGCCCCGCGCAGCGGCTCGGGGGTGGGCACGGTGAAGGTGTCGCCGCCGAAGATCACCAGCGCGGCGTCGTTGAGCATCAGCGCCAGGCCCAGCGTCATCAGCACCTGGCGCAGCTCATTGCCCTTGGCGAAGCGCAGCAGCGCCTGCTCGACCAGACCGAGCAGCGCCACCGCCACCACCGCGCCCACCAGGCCGAACACGAAGCTGCCCGAAGCGGTGGCCACAGCGTAGGCGACATAGCCGCCCATCAGGTACATCGCGCCGTGCGCGAGGTTGACGATGCGCATCAGTCCGAAGATCAGGGTGAAGCCGCTGGCCACCAGGAACAGCAGCGCGGCGAAGGTCAGGCCGTTGAAGAGCTGCAGCAGCGTGAACGACATCAGCCGGACGCTCCGGTCCGGGCCGCCTCGGCCGCGTGGTGCGCCTGCTCGGCGCGGTACCAGTCGAGGATCTGTTCACCGGTCCAGAACAGCACGTCCTTGCGCGCGCTCAGGCGCTCGAAGATCTGGCGCAACCACTTCAGCCGGTGCGGCGCGCCCATGATGTACGGGTGCACCACCAGGGCCATCACGCGCGCCGAGTTGCGCGAGTCTTCATAGAGCTGGTCGAACTGGTCCATCGCGCGGTCGAAGTATTCGCGCGCGCTGTGGTGCTGGATCAGCATCATCGCCACGTCGTTGCACTCCTGCGTGTACGGGATGTTGGTGATGCTGGCGCCGCTGCGCGTCTTCAGCTCGACCGGCTGGTCATCGAGCACCCAGTCGCAGACGTAGTCGTAGCCCGCCTCCTGCAACAGGTCGGGCGTTTCCCAGGTTTCGGTCAGGCCCGGGCCGAGCCAGCCGCGCGGCGGCTTGCCGCTGAACTGCCGGATGGCTTCGGTGGTCAGGCGGATCGCCTCGGCCTCGTTCTCCACCTTCTGCATGTTCTTCTGGATGAAGCCGTGGCCGAGGAACTCCCAGCCGCGCGAACGCGCCGCTTCGGCGATCTGCGGGTAGGTCTTCAAGCAACTGCCGTTGACGGCCAGCACCGCCGGGATCTTGAACTGATCGAAGACTTCGAGCATGCGCCAGAAGCCGACGCGGTTGCCATACTCGTGCCAGGCCCAGTTCGGGATGTCGGGCGAGGGCTGGCCGCCGGCCGGCGGCGTCAGCACGGTGCGCGGCATCGGCTCGTCGATGTTCCATTCCTCGACATTGACGATGACCCAGACGACCATGCGCGCACCGCCCGGCAGCACCATCTTGGGTCGCTGCGAGATCGGCGAGTAGCTCAGGCGTTCGTGCGGGCGCATCAATTTGCTCCAGGGTTCAGGGGCGGACCGATCTGCGCACGAAACGTGCCCAGCCCTTCGATGCCAGCTTCGATGCGGTCACCGGGCTGCACGGGTCCGACACCATCGGGCGTGCCGGTGTAGACCAGGTCGCCGGGCATCAGCCGGTATAGGCGCGACAGCTTGGCGATGATCTCCGGCACCGACCAGATCAGTTGCGACAAGTCGGTCTGCTGCCGTGGCTGACCGTTCACCGACAGCCACAGCGCGCCGCGGGCCGGGTGGCCGCACAGAGCCACCGGCACCACTTCGCTGCACGGCGCCGAATGGTCGAAGGACTTGCCGTTCTCCCACGGGTGGCCGGCCTTCGCGGCCGCGCGCTGCAGGTCGCGCCGGGTCATGTCCAGGCCGATGGCGTAGCCCCAGACATGGTCCAGCGCCCGCGCTGCGGCAATGTCCCGGCCCGACTGGCCGATCGCCACCACCAGCTCGGCTTCGTACTGGTAGTCGGCGGTCGCGCTCGGGTACGGCAGCGGCGTGCCTTCCTCGACGATGGCGTCGCCGGGTTTCTGGAAGAAGATCGGCAGGTCGCGCTCGTCGGCCTCGCCCATCTCGCGGATGTGCGCGAGGTAGTTGCGGCCGATGCAGTAAATGCGGCGCACCGGGAAGCGCGCCGCCGCGCCGCGCACGCCCAGCGCCGACCGCGCTTCGGGGGCGAAGACGAAGCCGGCTGCGCTCATCCGCGCACCGCCTTGGCCTGCGTGTACCAGTCGAGAATCTGCTCGCCGTTCCAGTGCAGCACGCCGCTGTGGCGGTTGATGTGCTGGTAGACCTTTTCCAGGTAGCCGATGCGGAACGGTTGCCCGCTGATGTACGGGTGGATCGCGATGGCCATGATCTTCGGCCGCTCGGCCGCTTCCTGGTAGTAGCGGTCGAAGGTGTCGCAGCATTTTTGCGTCCAGTAGGCGGCCTCGTGGTGCTGCACGATCATCATCGGGATGTCGTTGTTCTCCACCGTGTAGGGCAGCGTCACCAGCGGGCCGTGCTCGGTCTGGATCTCGGTGGGCTCGTCGTCGTAGGGGTAGTCGCCGATGTACTTGACGCCGGCCGCGGCCAACAGGTCGGGGGTTTCATAGGTCTGCGTCAGCCCCGGCCCGAGCCAGCCCACCGGGCGCTTGCCGGTGAACTTCTCCAAGGTGTCCATCGAGCGTTCGATCATCGCCTTCTGGTCGTCGACCTTGTGGATCGGCATCTGCTCGTAGGCGTGGCCCATGAACTCCCAGCCCGCTTCCAGGCAGGCGTTCGCCACGCGCGGGTAGTCCACCGTGACGCGGGCGTTGATCGCCAGCGTGGGCTTGATGCCCAAGGCGTCGTAGAGCTTCTTGAAGCGCCAGAAACCCACACGCATGCCGTATTCGTGCCAGGCCCAGTTCGGCACGTCGGGCAGCAGCACGGCGCCGGTGGGTGCCGGGATCACCTGGCGCGCCATCGGGCGCGAGATGTCCCAGACCTCCAGGTTGACGATGGTCCAGACGATGAGCTTCGCGCCACCGGGCAGCTTCAGCGCCGGTCGGTCGACGATGGCCGAATACTCGATGCGTTCACGGGGGATCATGGCCATTGGGGTGCTCCTGGTCTGCATTCAGCGCGGCGCGCTTTGGCGAGCGACAGCCGCCGCCATCGGGCCGTAGCCCGCTTTCAAGATTTGTTCCAGCGTGCCGTAGAGGAACTGCGCGCCGCGCTGCGTCCACCGCGACGCCGTGTCGGCTTGCGCGGGCAGGCCCCAGGCGCGGCCGTGCCGCTGCAGCGCGGCCACGACGCCGTCGATCGCCGCCGCCAGCTCGGGGCGCCGCGTGTCGCCGCCCAAGCCCATGCTGTGCGAGAGATCGTTCGGGCCGATGAGGAAGCCGTCGACGCTGCGGCAGGCCGCCATCGCGGCGGGGTTGGCCACGGCGGCCTGCGACTCGATCTGCGCGATCGCGAACACCTGTTCCGGCTGGCCCCGGGTGGCGTAGCGCACCACCTCGCCGATGGCCTGCAGTTGTGCCACCGTCTCGGTGTGCGGCACGACGATGCCGTCGATGCCGCGGTCCAGGTAGCGCACCAGGACTTCCGGCTGCATCGACTCGCTGCGCAGCAGCGCGGCCATGCCGTGGCTGTGCGCGCAGCGCGGTCACGCTTTCGATATGCACCGCCGTGCGCTCGCAGTCGATGAAGACACAGGTCGCACCGGTCCGGGCCAGCAGGTCCACCACGTCGAGTGAAGCGCCGCCGGGGTTGACCGCCCACACGGCAGCGCCGCGGCCGAGCAGGGAGTGAAAGCGCGAGGCGGCCATGGCAGCAGGCGGAATCAGTGCGCCCGCAGTTCGGGCAAGGCCATCACGTCCTGCGACGACATCACGAAACCGAAGGCGGTGCGGATGCACAGCAGCGCCGCGTCGTGCAGCGCGGGCGCGTCCATCGTGTCGACGCAGTCGCTGGGGACGATCACCGCGAAGTCCATCGAGCAGGCTGCGGTGACGGTGGACAGGATGCAGCTATTGGTGTTGACGCCGGTGATGATCAGCGTGTTGATGCCGTGCGCGCGCAGCAGCAGCTCGAGGTCGGTGGCGACGAAGCAGTTGTAGCGCTTCTTGGTGTCGACGACCCAGTCGCGCTGGGCGTGCAGCAGGCCGGGCATCACCTCGCCGCCGGGCATGCCGATGAGGTTGTGCTTCATCACGTTCTTGCGCGGGTTGTTCGGGTCTTCGGCCCGGGTGCGCCAGAATGCGTTGAGGCGGATCTCGTCGGCGTCGCGATACTGTGTGACGCAGTGGATGACGGGCACGCCCTGCGTGCGGCACCAGTCGAACAGGCGCTTGTTGGCGGCGACCACGCGCTCGGCCACCTCGGGGGCCGCGGGCATGGTGGCCACGCTCATGTCCAGGTGGCCGCGGTGCAGGTCGATGCCGACCACCGCGGCACGCACCTTGTCGACGCCGAAATTCATGTGGGCTCCCGGCTCCAGGCCTGTGTGTCAGATGAGCGGGTTCGTCGCGCTGGGCAGCAGCACGCACTGGTCGATGCCGAAGCGGTCGGCCAGCCAGTCGGCCAGGATCTCCTGGCCGATGGTCGGGTTGTCGTGCTGGCAATGTTCGGCGCCGGTCTCCTCGGCGTCGAGCAGCCGCAGCGTGCAGTCCACGCCCTTGGCGATGCCATAGTCGTAGACCTTGCGCGCCTGCGACACGGTCAGCACGTCATGGCCGCCGTGCATCACCAGGTAGGGGCAGCGCATGTTCTCGAGGTGTCCTTCGAGCGTGAAGTCGCGCGCCTTCTCCATCGCCGACTTCATGCTCGGGCGGCCGAACACCCACTTGATGTGCGTGGCCAGGCCGTGATCCTCGCCGGCCGTGCCCCACATGTCGGTGATGGCGAACACCGCGCCGTGCGAAATGCAGGCCGCGAGTCGGGGTTCGTAGCAGCCGGCGCGCGCCGCGTAGTAGCCGCCCAGGCTGGAGCCGCAGACAGCGATGCGCTTCGGGTCGACGTCAGCGCGCGTCTCGAGGTAGTCGATGCAGTAGCCGATCGGTACTTCGGTGTCGGGGCGGTTCACGAGCTTCTGGCGGCGCAGCGCACCGCCCTGGCCGGGGCCGTCGATCATCAGCACCGAGATGCCGCGCTGCAGGCAGCCATGGGCCTGCATGAACCACATCTCGTCCTTGATCGAGTCCAGGCCGCCCATGCAGATCAGCACCGGTTGCCGGACCTGCGGAAACGGTGCACGCACAAAGTACGCGGGCAGCGTGGCACCGTTCTCGTACAGGATCTCCAGCACCTCACCGGCCGGGCTCAGGTGGCGCAGGTAGCCGTGGCTGGAGCGCTCCATCAGCGTGAAGGTCGCCAGGCGGCGCGGGTCGTCGGGCTGCAGGAAGAACTCGGCCTGGCGGTAGTAGTCGGCCGCCCGCATGTAGCAGTTCATCGCGGTGCGGATGTGCCCGGCGGCTTCCTCGGCCTGGGCGCGGGCGAAATTGCGCTCGGCAATGCGCAGCCACTCGACGTGCCAGCTCTCTTCGCTGCTCGGGTCGATGCGCGACGCGGCCTGGAAGACCTCGCTGACGGCGCCCCCGCCCTCCTGCGTTTCGCCCAGGCCGCGGCGGAACTGGTACGAGAACCACGGCGCCTGTGGCCAGTGGTGCCAGCCGAAGGGCTCGAAGTGCGAGGCCCGGTCTTCGGTGATGCGCTCGATGGCGTTGTCGTCCCCTTCGGACGCGTTGACTGACTTCACTGCCTGCATGATCTTGATCGCTTTCTGGTGGCCACGAACGAGCACGGCGACGGGGCCAGGCCGGTGGGCCGTCGACGCTGTCGTCCGGTCGCCGGCAGAGCCCGTCACGCAAGGCAATGTACGGTGCCGCTGATCGAGGTGTCAACATGTTTGTATCCAAAGAACTGGCACGCCTAGCCATCGATGCTCGAAAACAGTTGCCGACGACTGTGTTTGTATCCAAACTACGGGCCTGCATACCAAACCAAGGACGAGAGGAACGATGCCCAAAGCCTCTGCGCCACGCAAGAAAGCCAGGCCGCCAGGGCGCGCGAGCGGCGCGCTGGCGGGGGGCGCCGGCACGGATGATCCGCACAACGGGCTCGCGGCGCCGGAGGCAGCCGTCACCTTGGCGCAGACCGTGACCGACCGGCTGCGGGGAGCGCTGCTTGAGGGCGGTTTCGTGCCCGACGAGAAGCTGAACGAGGAGTCCTTGTCTGCCACGCTGCAGGTGTCGCGCACGCCGGTGCGCTCGGCGCTCCACAGCCTGGCGGCCGAGGGCCTGCTGGACTATGTGCCCAACCGCGGCTACAGCGTGCGCAGGGTCGATCTGGCCGGGCTCACGTCGATCTTCGACGTGCGAGGCGTGCTCGAGGGACTGGCCGCGCGCCTGGCGGCCGAACGCGGCATGGACGATGCCTTGCAGGCAAGCTACCGCCAGGCCCTGGCCGAGGGCGACCGCGTCCTGGGCAAGGGCCGGCTTCTGTTGGCCGACCGGGCGATCTTCAGCGATGTCAACGCGCGCATCCACGCGACGATCCTGGACGCGGCCGACAACCGCATGCTGCGCGACATGATCCGGCTATGCCACAACATCCCGGCGTCGTCTGACCGCAACGTCTTGTGGGACGACTACGTCTGGCTGCGTCGCAGCCACGACGATCACCACCGCATGTTCGACGCCATCCTGTTGCGCGACGGGCCGCGCGCCGAGCAACTGATGCGCGAGCACATCCACACCGTCAAGCTCAAGCGCGGGATCCGGCTGCGCCCCGGGCCCGCCGTCCCGGGCATGGACAGGGGCGGCGCATGACCCCGGGGCCGGCGTCAGAGGCTGCGCAATCGTGTTCATACTGACGTCGACCGAAAACTGAGCCAGGGGCTCAACCTACCCTGCTGCTCGGTAGGCGGCATCCGCTACCGGGTGCAGCTCTCGCGCATGAAGCAGTGCGTCAGCCGCGCGTTCTGGCTCGTGGCCTGCTGTGCTCATCGACAACCGCCTCAGCCGTATCGCTGGCCCTGGGCCAGCAGCTCCGGCGTGCCGATGGCCGCATTCAGGCCGTCGAAGTCGAGCACCCTGTCGCACCACGGCGTGGTGCTGCCGTGTTGTCGAAGGCTCGCGCAGTAGCCCGCCAGCGTATGCGCCACCGCGCGCGCTGTGCCACCGGGAAAGATCACGATCCGAAAGCCCCGTGCGCCGAGTTCGCCGGTCGCCTGCACCGGCGTCTTGCCGCCTTCGACCCTGTTGGCCAGCAGCGGCACGCGCTGCGCGAAGCGCAGGCAGGCGGCGTCCGTCTGCTGCGGCGTGCGCAGCGCTTCGATGAACAGCGCATCGACGCCGCAGGCGAGGTAGGCCTCGCCTGTGGATGAAGTGCCACCAGCCGGCGATCGTTCTGGCCGTGTGAGCGCCGACCCGATAGTGCCTGTTTCTAGCCGAAGTGAAAGTGCTGGCTTTTCTTCGACTTCTTTGCCCTCCGTCTTCTTCA
>JANOKY010000201.1:0-4267 GCA_031419635.1 Burkholderiales bacterium
CTACGTTGGTGACGGCCGCTTCATCCATTCGCCCAAGAGCGGCAGCGAGGTGCGCCTCGAAGACATGCGCTATGCCTACTGGGCCCAGCGCTTCACGGGGGCGCGGCGTGCCGCCGCGGCCAATCCGGCTGCCGCCACCGAATCGACCCTGCTCAGCACCAGCCGCTGAGCCACGCGGCACAATCGCCGCATGGGCGAAGCCTCGATACCTGCTGCCGTGATCCCGATTGCCGACCTGCGCTACCGCGCAGCCGTGCCGGCCATCCCTGCAATGCTGCGGCCGGCCAACGGCCAGCTCTGCGACGCGCTCGGCCGGCCGTTGCGCGACCTGCGCATTTCGGTCACCGACCGCTGCAACTTCCGCTGCAGCTACTGCATGCCCAAGGAAGTCTTCGACCGCGACTACGCCTTCCTGCCGCAAAGCTCACTGCTCAGCTTCGAAGAGATCACCCGCCTGGCGCGCGTCTTCGTCGCCCACGGCGTGCAGAAAATCCGCCTCACCGGCGGCGAGCCGCTGCTGCGCCGGCATCTTGAAACCCTGGTGGCGATGCTGGCCGAGCTGCGCACGCCGGCCGGCGCGGCACTCGACCTGACACTGACCACCAACGGCTCGCTGCTGGCGAAGAAGGCACAGGCGCTGCATGAGGCCGGCCTGCGCCGCGTCACCGTCAGCCTCGACGGCCTGGACGACGCCATCTTCCGGCGCATGAACGACGTCGACTTCCCGGTCGCCGATGTGCTGGCCGGCATCGACGCCGCGCTGGCTGCCGGCCTGGGCCCGGTCAAGGTCAACATGGTCGTCAAGCGCGGCACCAACGAAGGCGAGATCGTGCCGATGGCGCGCCATTTCCGCGACCACTACGGTGGCCGGGTGGTGCTGCGCTTCATCGAGTACATGGACGTCGGCAGCACCAACGGCTGGTGCATGGACCATGTGTTGCCCTCGGCCGAGTTGATCGACCGCCTGCGCGCCGCGTACCCGCTCGAGCCGCTCGACGCTACGGTCGCCGGCGAGACGGCGCAGCGCTGGCGCTACCTCGACGGCGGCGGCGAAGTCGGCGTTATTTCCAGCGTGACGCAGGCCTTCTGTCGCGATTGCAACCGCGCGCGTCTTTCGACCGAAGGTAGGCTCTATCTATGCCTGTTCGCCAGCCACGGCCACGACCTGCGTCACTTGATGCGCGAGGCCGACGCCAACGATGCGCAGCTCACCGGCGCCATTGCAGACATCTGGGCCGGTCGCAGCGACCGCTACTCGGAATTGCGCGGCCACGGCATCGCGCTGGCCGGCAGCGGCGAGCGCAAGGTCGAGATGCACTACATCGGAGGCTGAACGTGACCACCCCCGAAGCGCCTTCGGCGCTCCCCCTCAAAGGGGGCGCCGCCAGCGGCCCGGCAAAGCCGGATCCGCGGCGGCCGCTTGGCCATACCGCAATGATCGCGGCCGACCAGATCACCGGCGTGATCCTGGCCGGCGGCCGCGGCAGCCGCATGGGCGGCGTCGACAAGGGCCTGGAGAACCACCACGGCACGGCGCTGGCGTTGCATGCGCTGCTGCGGCTGGGGCCGCAGGTGGGGCACCTGATGATCAATGCCAACCGCAACCTCGGCGCCTACGAGTCCTTCGGCGTGCCGGTGTGGCCCGACGCCGTGGGCGATTTCGCCGGGCCGCTGGCGGGCTTTCTGGCCGGCCTGGAGCGCTGCGAAACACCGCTGCTGCTGACCGTGCCCTGCGACACACCCAACTTCCCGGACGACCTGGCCGCGCGACTGGCCGCCGCGCTCGAGGCCGACGACGCCGAGTTGGCCTACGCCGTGACGCTGGAAGACGGCCGCGAGCAGCCGCACCCGGTGTTCTGTTTGATGAAGAGCGCGCTGTCGGAGAGCCTGGTCGCCTTCCTGCATGGCGGCGAGCGCAAGATCGACCGCTGGTTCGCCCAGCACCGCGCCATCGGCGTTCGTTTCGACGACGCCAGTGCCTTCTTCAACGCCAACACCCCCGCCGAGCTGGCCCAGTTGCAGCAGCCCCATGAGCCCGCCGGGCCGCCCCAAGGGCGAATACCGGAGGGCCAACGCCCGAAGGTTTCCTGATGCCCCCGCTGCCTGAGCTGCGCGTGCGTACGCTGGCCGAGGCCGACCTCGAGGCCTACAAGGGCCTGCGCGACCACGCCCTGGCCCATCACGAAGAAGCCTTCACCTCCGACGCCGCCACCGAGGCCGAGCGCACGGCGCAAAGCTACCGCGCGCGCCTGGGCCGCGACGCCAGCGGCCGCAGCGGCTACACGCTGGGCGCATGGCGCGGCGACCGCCTGGTGGGCGCCATCACCTGCGAGCGCGATCCGCGCAGCAAGGTTCGCCACATCGGCCACATCGTCGGCACGATGGTCTTGGGCGACCAACAAGGCCAAGGCGTCGGCCGCGCCTTGCTCGACGCGCTGATCGCGCGGGGCAGCGTCGACGACGAACTGCACCAGCTCACGCTGTCCGTGACCGCCAGCAACCGCGCCGCCGTGCGTTTGTACGAGAGCGCCGGCTTCACGCGCTACGGCACGCTGCCCCGCGCGATCCGCGTCGCCGGTCGCTTCCTCGACAAAGACCTGATGCTGTTGAATCTGCGATGACGAAGCTCCAGACGCTCGAACAGATCGCCTCCTGCGTTGCCGGCTACGACCCTAACGCGCTGCCGGTCGAGCAGGCGCAGGAGTTCATCGCCCGGCTGGTACCGCGCGTCACGGCAATCGAGAGCGTGGCCCTGCGGTCGAGCCTGGGCCGGGTGCTGGCGCGCGACATCGTCTCGGCCATCGATGTGCCGGCGCACGACAACTCGGCGATGGACGGCTATGCGCTGCGCGGCAGCGAATTGGCGGCCGGCGGCGACAGCGTGCTGCGCGTGGCCGGCACCGGGCTGGCCGGCCAGGCTTTCGGCGGTGAGGTGCCGCCCGGCCACTGCGTGCGCATCATGACCGGTGCGGTGATGCCGGCGGGCCTGGACACCGTCGTGCCGCAGGAGTTCACCCAGCTCGATGGCGACGGCGTGCGCATCCCGGCCGGCGCAGTGCGCACGGGCGACAACCGCCGCCTGGCTGGCGAAGACCTGGCCCGCGGCTCGTCGGCACTGCGTGCCGGCCGCCTGCTGCGCCCGGCCGATCTCGGTTTGCTGGCCTCGCTTGGCCAGGCCGAAGTGCCGGTGTTTCGCAAACTGCGGGTGGCGTTTTTCTCCACCGGCGACGAATTGCGCTCGATTGGCGAGACGCTGGATGCTGGCTGCGTCTACGACAGCAATCGCTACACGATCTGGGCCATGCTGCAGCGCCTGGGTTGCGAGGTGCTCGACCTCGGTGTCGTTCGCGATCAGCCTGAGGCCCTGCGTGCCGCCTTCACTGAAGCTGCCTCGAGTGCCGACGCCGTCATCACCTCGGGTGGCGTCAGCGTCGGCGAGGCCGACCACACCAAGCAGATCATGGCCGAGCTCGGCGACGTGCTGTTCTGGCGCATTGCGATGCGGCCAGGGCGGCCGATGGCGATTGGCCGGATCGCGAATGACGCCAAGGTGGCCATCCTGTTCGGCCTACCCGGCAACCCGGTCGCCGTGATGGTCACCTTTTACGCCTTCGTGCGCGATGCCCTGCGCGCGATGAGCGGCGCGTCATACGAGCCACTGCCGCTGCTGCGCGCGGCCTGCACCACGGCCCTGCGCAAGAAGCCCGGCCGCACCGAGTACCAGCGCGGCATCGTCAGCCGCGGCGCCGACGGCCGCTGGCAGGTCACCATCACCGGCAGCCAGGGCTCGGGCATCCTGTCGAGCATGAGCGCGGCCAACGGCATGGTCTTGCTGCACCATTCGCAGGGCGATGTCGCGGCCGGCGACGAGGTCGACGTGATCCCGTTCGACGGCCTGGTCTGAAGCGCGCTACTTCGCGGGCGCCAGCTCTTCGACCATCTTCTCGGTGATCTCGCCCGGCACGCCCTTGCGCGCGAACCAGGAGTAGACCGTCGGCACGACAAAGATCGTCAGCAGGGTGCCGAGCGACATGCCGCCGACGATGACCCAGCCGATCTGGCGCCGGCTCTCGGCCCCGGCGCCGCTGGCCAGCGCCAACGGCAAGGCACCGAGCACCATTGCGAAGGTGGTCATCAGGATCGGACGCAGGCGCAGGCTGGCTGCCATGACCACGGCTTCGCGCACGGCCATGCCCTGGCGGCGCAACTGGTTGCTGAACTCGACGATCAGGATGCCGTGCTTGCTGATCAGCCCGACCAGGGTGAT
>JANOKY010000202.1:0-4503 GCA_031419635.1 Burkholderiales bacterium
GGCACAACTACGGCAAGTCGGTCATCGGTGCGCGCGCCGATGTCGAGAACGTCGACATCGGCCGCCTGCAGGCTTTCTACCGCCGCCACTACCAGCCCGACAACGCCACCCTGATCGTCTCGGGCAAGTTCGATCCGGTGCGCGTGCTGGCGCTGGTCGAGCGGCAGTTCGGCAAGATCAGGAAGCCGGTTCGCGTGTTGCCGCGGCTGTACACGCTCGACCCGACGCAGGACGGCGAGCGCACGGTCACGCTGCGTCGCGTCGGCGGCACGCCGCAGTTGCTCGCGGCCTACCACGCAGTGCCCGGTGCGCACCCCGACCAGGCGGCGTTGGAGCTGTTGGTGCTGGTGATGGGCGACACGCCATCGGGCCGGCTGCACAAGCGCCTGACCGAGGCCCAACTGGCCGCTGGCACCTATGCCTTCACCGAGGCGCTGCACGATCCGGGCTTCATCGCCTTCGGCGCCGAGCTGGCGCCGGGGCAAGACCCCGACGCTGCGCGCCAGGCCATGCTGGCCGCATTGGAATCGGTGGTCAGCGAGCCGGTGACGGCCGCCGAGCTCGAGCGCGCGCGCACCAAATGGATCAATGGCTGGGAGCAGCAGGCCAGCGACCCCGAGCGCATCGGCGTGGCCCTGTCGGACACCGTGGCGCAGGGCGATTGGCGCCTGCTGTTCCTGCTGCGCGACCGTGTGCGCGCAGTCAAGCTGGGCGACTTGCAACGCGTGGCATCTGAGCGGCTGCTGCCAGCCAACCGCACCTTGGGCCTGTACATGCCCACCGAAAAGCCGCAGCGTGCACCGCAACCCGCGGGCGTCGATGTCGCGCAGCAGATGCAGGCCTTCGTGCCGCAGGTGGCCGAGAAAGCCGCCGAGCGCTTCGAGGCCACCCCCGCGAATATCGACGCACGCACCCAGCGCGGCCGGCTCGGCGGTGCGGCCACGGGCGTGCAGTTCGCGCTGCTGCCCAAGACCACGCGCGGGCAGTCTGTGACGGCAAAGATCACGCTGCGCGGCGGCAACCTCGAGGCCTTTGCCGGCCAGGCCGAAGTGGCCTCGATGGTCGGCGCGATGCTCGACAAGGGCACGCCGCAACTGAGCCGGCAGCAGGTGCAGGATCGCCTGGACGCGCTGCGCTCCGAACTCGGCATCGGCTACAGCGACCCGGGCGTGCTGTCCGTGGACCTGGTGACGCGCCGCGAACACCTGCCCGCGGCGATCGAACTGGTGGGGCAGTTGCTGCGCCAGCCGGCGTTCGATGCCGGCGTGCTCGACGAGTTGAAGCGCCAGTCGATTGCGTCGATCGAGTCGCAGCGCAAGGAGCCCCAGGCCGTGCTGCAAGACGCGATCTCGCGCCACGGCAACCCGTATCCGCGCGGCGACATCCGACACGCACGCACGTTCGACGAGCGCTTGCAGGACATCCGTACCGTCACGCCCGAGGCGCTGCGCGCATTGCACGCCAAGCTGCTGGGCGCCAGCCGCGCCGAACTGGCGGTGGTGGGCGACTTCGACGTGGCCGCGGTGAAGGCGGCGGCCGAAGGTGCGCTCGCCAACTGGGCCACTGCGGTGTCTTACGCCCGCGTGCCGCGTCCCCTGATCGCCGCGCCACCGACGCGCCAGGTTTTCGACACCCCGGACAAGCAGAACGCGGTGCTGTTGGCCTCGCTGGCGCTGCCGGTGCAGGAGAGCGACGCCGACTACGCGGCGCTGTCGATGGCCGACTACCTGCTCGGCGACCAAGGCAACTCGCGGCTGTGGAAGCGCATCCGCGAGCGCGACGGGCTGTCGTACAGCGTCTATTCGTACATCGCCTGGAACGCCTACGAGCCGCACTCGCGCTGGATCGGCGGCGCGATCTTCGCGCCGTCCAACCGGGCCAAGGTCGAGGCTGCGTTCAAGGAAGAGATCGAGCGCGCGCTGAAAGACGGCTTCACGGCCAAGGAGCTGGAAGAGGGCAAGACCGGGCTGATCAATTTCCGCCGACTGGCCCGGGCCCAGGACGGCACCCTGGCCAACGCGCTGTCGCGCAACCTCGACCTCGGCCGCACCTATGCGTTTTCAGCCCAGGTCGACAGCCGCTTGCAGGCGTTGACGCTCGACCAGGTCAACGCGGCACTGCGCAAATACATCGACCCGGCCCAGTTCGTGCTCGGCGTGGCGGGCGACTTCAAGTAGTCAGTGCTTGGCGTACTGCGTGGCGCCGAACAGCACCTCGCGCGCCTTGTCGTCCATCAGCGGCCGGCGCCGGTCGGCCAGCACCTCGACGCCGCGCATCACCGCGGGCCGGTGCGCGAGCTCGTCGAACCAGCCTTTCAGGTGCGGGAAGTCAGCCCAGTCGATGCCCTGGTTCTTCCACGAGCGCAGCCAGGGGAAGACCGCGATGTCGGCGATGCTGTACGCGGGGCCGCCGAGGTACTTGCTGTTGGCCAGGCGTTTGTTCATCACGCCATACAGGCGCCGGGTTTCGTTCGTGTAGCGGTCCACCGCGTAGGGGATTTTCTCGGGCGCATAGACGCGAAAGTGGTGCGCCTGTCCGAGCATCGGGCCGACGCTGCCCATCTGGAACATCAGCCACTTCAGCACTTCGTATTTGCCATGCGTCGAAGCAGGCAGGAACCGGCCGGTCTTGCCGGCCAGGTAGAGCAGGATCGCGCCCGATTCGAACAGCGAGATCGGTTGGCTGTCGGGTCCGTCGGGGTCGACGATGGCGGGAACCTTGTTGTTCGGGCTGATGGCCAGGAACGCGGGCGCGAATTGCTCGCCGGCACCGATGTCGACCGCGTACACGCGGTAGGGCAGGCCGCACTCCTCGAGCATGATGTGGACCTTGTGTCCGTTCGGCGTGGCCCACGAATACACTTCGATCATCGAGCGGTACCTCTGGCGCGACTGTGGCGCGACTCTAGCAGCGATGCACAACCCTTTCAGACGCTGGTTCGGCGGCTCGCGCGAGCGTGACGGCTGGGCCGCGGCAAGCGATTGGGCACTGGCCAACGGCCACCGCTTTGCACGCAGCAGCGACGGCAGCGGCTTCGTCATCGAGGCCGGGCAGGGTGCAGCCGCCTGGCGCCTCGAATGGGGTACCTCGCAACGCCACTACATCCGCGGCCCCGAGCTGCGCCTGCGTGCCGAGGTCGGCGCCACCGGCGACTTGCAGATGCTGATCGCGACGCGGGCCTTGATGACGCTGCTCGAACAACAGGTGTACGAGGAGTTCACCGAAAGCAACCAGACGCGCATGGACGACAACACGCCCGAAGAAATGCGCTGGCTGGTGCTGTACCCGAAGGTGCCGCGCGCCGAGCTGGGTGCGCTGCGCGAGCGCTTCGGCGCGCTGTCGAACCTGTCGCGAGCAGCGCTGCTGTGGCTCGACGCGTCGCTGGTGCAGCACCTCGATGCCTCGGCGGCCTGGCTGGCCGCCGACACCCCACTGGCGCTGGTGCTGCAGCGCGGGCGCCTGACGCTGCGCTGCGCGCAGGCCGAGCCGGCCTTGGTTGCATTGCAAGGTGCGCTGGCCCTGTTCGCTGCGGCGCTCGCCGCAGCCCGCCGCGTCGGTGACGAACTGGCCCGCGGGACCATCGGTGCCGGCAGGCCGAGCACCTGGGGCCCGCCAAGCGCGATGCCCGCGGTCGACCCGAACGCCGGGTAGCCCGCGTATCAGTTCACGCCGCCTGGCGGCCGAGTTCGATCTTGGCGATCGCGTTGCGATGGACTTCGTCGGGCCCGTCGGCAAATCGCAAGGTGCGCGCCGCGGTGTAGAAGTAGGCCAGCGGAAAGTCCTGGCACATGCCGGCGCCGCCATGCACCTGGATCGCCCAGTCGATGACGCGGCAGGCCATGTTCGGCGCGACGACCTTGATCATCGCGATCTCGGCCTTGGCGGCCTTGTTGCCGGCCACGTCCATCATCCACGCGGCCTTGAGCGTGAGCAGGCGGGCCTGCTCGATCTGGCAACGCGCTTCGGCGATGCGCTCCTGTGTGACGCCCTGCGCGGCCACCGGCTTGCCGAAGGCCACCCGCGCCGAAGCGCGCTGGCACATCAGCTCGAGCGAGCGCTCGGCCAGGCCGATCAGGCGCATGCAGTGGTGGATGCGGCCCGGGCCCAGGCGCCCTTGCGCGATCTCGAAGCCGCGGCCCTCGCCGAGCAGGATGTGGCTGGCCGGCACGCGCACGTCCTTGAAGTCGACTTCCATGTGGCCGTGCGGCGCGTCGTCGTAGCCGAACACCGACAGCGGGCGCACCACGCTGACGCCGGGTGCGTCCATCGGCACCAGAATCATCGACTGCTGCGAATGCCGCGGCGCCTCGGGGTCGGTCTTGCCCATGAAGATCATCACCTTGCAGCGCGGGTCACCAGCGCCGCTGGTCCACCACTTGCGGCCGTTGATGATGTATTCGTCGCCTTTTCTCTCGATGCGGCACTGGATATTGGTGGCGTCGCTCGAGGCGACGTCGGGCTCGGTCATGAGAAAGGCCGAACGCATTTCACCGCGTAACAGCG
>JANOKY010000203.1:0-4650 GCA_031419635.1 Burkholderiales bacterium
ATTCCAGCCGCTGGCCGGCAATGGCCCGCAGCGCTTCGTCGCGCCGTACCCGGCTTCGCTGATCAAGTTGATGGTCGCGGTGGGCGTGGCGCGCCAGGTTGACGCGGGTGCGTGCGGCTGGGACAGGCCGGTGAGCTTTGCCGGTCGAAGCCGGCCCGTTGCAGGCTGGGCCGAAGACATGATCGTCTTCAGTTGCAACGACTCGACGTCGGCGCTGGTGGCGCTGCTGCACGCGCAGCGCGCGATCGTGCGCGTAGGCGACGCCGAGACGCATAACGCGCTGCACCTGGCCTTTGCCGAGCAGGGCCTGAGCACGCTGCGGCTGGCCGACACGCGCGCCGACGGCGGCTGGGGCAACGCGGCCGGCGCGGGCGTCGGCCACTTGCAGATGACGGCCTGGGACAGCGCGCGGTTGCTCTGGCTGCTCGACGCGGAGGCACCCACCGCGCCCTGGCTCGCGCCTCGCCCGCCGACATTGATGAGCAACGCCAGCCGCGAGCGCATCCGCGCCTGGCTCGAAGACCAGGCGCTGCACGAAGTCCTGTCGAGCACCGCGCTGGCCGGCGTGCCGGGCTGCGTGTCCGGCCTGTCGGCCCGCCTGCCGGCACGCTGGATCAACAGCGACGGCAGCGTGCGTGCCGGCAGCGAAGCCAGCTTCCCGGCCGACGTGCGCCCTGCCTCGCAGCGCGCCGAAGTCAGGTTCGCGCACAAGACCGGCACGACCGAGAACTACGCTTCCGACGCCGGCATCGTGCGCGGCCTCTTGCCGCGGCGTCGCCACTACATCGTCTCGCTCATCACCAACCTCGGCACCCGGTACGCGCCGCACGAATCCTGCGCCACGACCTGGCGAATCCCCGCACTCGGCGCGGCGATCGATGCCGTGATGGCGCAATGGCTGGACGCCGGGCCCTCTCCCCAACCCACTCCCAACGGGAGAGGGAGCCATTCAACTCCCTCTCCCGTTGGGGGGCCGGGGTAAGGGCCTCGCGCACCGCCAAAAGCACAACCACGCATGCACGCCCCCTACCAACACCTGCGCCCCGGTGACCTCGTCGCGGTGATCGCACCCGCCGGCCCGTCGACGCCCGAACGCGTGGCGCAGGTGCCCGCGCTCTTCGAGCGCTTCGGCCTGCGCGCGCGCCTGTACCCGAGCTGCCACGCGCGCCATCCGCAACACGACTTTCTGGCCGGCGACGACGCCACCCGCCTGGCCGACCTGCATGCCGCGTTTGCCGACGCCGACATTGCCGCGGTCTTCTGCCTGCGCGGCGGCTGGGGCAGCGCGCGCCTGCTCGACCGCATCGACATGGCACTGCTGCGCGCGAACCCCAAACCCTTCATCGGCTTCAGCGACATCACCGCGCTGCACGCCCTGCTGGTGCGCGCAGGGCTGGTTGGCTTTCATGCACCGATGCCGGGCTCCAACCTGGTGCTCGAAGGCAATGAAGATGACGCGCAAGCGTTGTTCGATCTGCTGATGCAGCCGCTGCCCGCCGGCCATTGCTTCGCGCCCGAACTCGCCCCCGACGCCTGGCGTGTGCCAGGCCAGGCCAGTGGCCGCTTGGTCGGCGGCAACCTCAGTCTCGTCGCCGCCCTGCTCGGCACGCCCTGGGCGGGGCCCGTGGACAACACGATCCTGTTCTTGGAGGACGTGTCCGAAGCGCTGTACCGCGTGGACCGGCTGCTGACGCAACTGCGCCTGGCCGGCGTGCTGGCCGGCGCCCGCGGCTTTGTGCTCGGCAGCTTCACCGAAGATGCCGACCCGTCGGCCGTGCTGCACGAACACCTGGCCGCGCTCGGCAAGCCGGTGCTCAGCGGCTGGCCCGCCGGCCATGCCACGCCCAACCGCGCGCTGCCGTTGGGCGCACAGGTCACGCTGGATGCCACGGCCGGCACGCTGACGCTCGACGCGGATGTGCTGGCATGAGCCGCTGGGCCGCTCCCAAGGCGAATACCGAAGTGCGAAGCACGGAGGTTGCCTGATGACCCCCTGGCGCTGGGTGCCCACGCTGTACTTCGCGCAGGGCATTCCGTATGTAGTGGTGATGACGCTGTCGGTGGTGATGTACAAGAACCTCGAGCTCAGCAACACCGACATCGCGCTGTACACCAGTTGGCTGTACCTGCCTTGGGTCATCAAGCCGCTGTGGTCGCCGATCGTCGATCTGCTGCGCGAGAAGCGCTGGTGGATCGTCACGCTGCAAGGCGTGATCGGGGCTTCGCTGGCGCTGGTGGCATTGGCTGTGCCGGCGCCGCATTTCTTCCAGCTCACGCTGGCGGTGTTCTGGCTGATGGCCTTCAGCTCGGCCACGCACGACATCGCGGCCGATGGCTTTTACATGCTCGCGCTGGGCGAGCGCCAGCAGGCTGCCTTCGTCGGCGTGCGCAGCACCTTCTATCGCCTCGCGATGATCGCCGGGCAGGGCGGCCTGGTGGTGCTGGCCGGCACCCTGCGCGATGCCAGTGGCAGCTTCACCTATGCGTGGTCGGTGGTGTTCTTCGTGCTCGGCGCAATGTTCATCTCTGCGGCGCTGCTGCACCAGATCGTGCTGCCGCGGCCGGCGGCCGACCACGCCGCGCCGCGCAACGCGCAGTTCGTGGCCGAGTTCTTCGCCGTCTTCGCGGCCTTCTTTCGCAAGAAGGACATCGCCGTCATCCTGACCTTCCTGCTGCTGTACCGTTTTGCCGAGGCGCAGTTGTTGAAACTGGCCGCGCCCTTTCTGCTCGATGCGCGCAGAGTCGGCGGGCTGGGGCTGACGACGCAGCAGCTCGGCATCGCCTACGGCACCGTCGGTGTGGCCGCGCTCACGGTCGGCGGCATCCTTGGCGGCGTGTACATCTCGCGCGTGGGCTTGAAGCGGGCGCTGTGGCCTCTGCTGTTCGCGATGCATGTGCCCAACCTGGCTTATGTGGCGCTGGCGCTGTGGCTGCCGCAAAGCCTGTGGTTCGTTGGCGGCGCGATCGCCGTCGAGCAGTTCGGCTACGGCTTCGGCTTCACCGCCTACATGGTCTACATGCTGATGGTGGCCAGCCAGGACGCCGAGCACCGCAGCGCGCATTACGCCATCTGCACGGGATTCATGGCCCTGGGCATGATGCTGCCCGGCATGGCCGCGGGCTGGCTGCAAACACAGCTCGGCTATACGAATTTTTTCATCTGGGTCTGTGTCGCGACCTTGCCTTCGTTTGGGGCCGCAGCGCTGCTGAAGATCGACCCGGCCTTCGGCCGCCGCGACGGCGTTGACAGCGAGGCGGCTCGATAATCCGCCGATGAATGCGAGCCCCAACGCCTTGCGCGCGCACCAGTTCGCTGGACTGAATCCTGGCCCGCGCCTGATCGTTCTCGGCGCCGTGCACGGCAACGAAACCTGCGGCACGCACGCCATCGAGCGTGTGCTGGCCGATATCGACAGCGGCGTGTTGTGCATCGAACGCGGCCTGCTGACGCTGGTGCCGGTGGCCAACCCGCTGGCCTATGCCAAAGGCGAACGCCGCGGCGAGCGCAACCTGAACCGCCGCCTGCTGCCGAGCGACGCGCCCGTCGAATACGAAGACCGCATCGCCAATGTGCTGTGCCCTTGGTTGGCCGCACACGATGTGCTGCTCGATTTGCATTCGTTCGCACGCCCCGGCCGGCCGTTCGTGATGCGCGGCCCGGCCGACAACGCCGGCCCGCTCGAACCCTTCGCGCATGCCGCCGCCGAAGGCCGCCTGGCCGCGCACCTGGGCCCGTCGCGCATCGTCGAGGGCTGGATGGCGGCTTATGCGCAGGGCGCCGCGCGGCGCCGCGCACTCGGCCTGCTGGACGACGCCGACCCCAGCTACGGCATCGGCACGACGGAGTACATGCGCAGCCAGGGCGGCTACGGCGTCACGCTCGAATGCGGCCAACACGGCGACGCGGCGGCACCCGAAGTCGGCTACCGCGCGATCCGCCAGGCGATTGCGCTGCTCGGCCTGGCCGACACCCTGCTGGCACCACCGCCGGCCGAATTCGAGCGCCTGCGCCTGACCGAAGTCGTCGATCGCCAGCACGAGGCCGACCGCTTCGTGCGGCCGTGGCGCAGCTTCGACGCCGTGCATGCCGGCGAGCATGTCGGCGAGCGGCACGACGGCACGGCGGTGATTGCCCGCGCCGATGGCCACATCGTCTTCCCCGATGTGAATGCGCTGCCGGGCCACGAGTGGTTCTATTTCGCCGAGGCCAGCGAACGGCCGTTACTGTGACCTCGATCGAAGGCCTGATCCTCACGCCGGGTGGTTGGCTGCGCGGCTCGTTGACGCACGACGGCGGGCGCATCGTCGCGTTGCAAGGCGAGCCGGCGGGCGACGAAGCCTGGCGCGACAGCGCCGAGGCGATCGCGCTGCCCGGCTTCATCGACCTGCATGTGCATGGCGGCGGTGGCGCCGACACGATGCAGGCCGCGCAGGGCGGTCAGGCGATCGACACCATCGCCCGCACGCACGCGCGCCATGGCACGACCGCATTGCTGGCAACGACGATGACCGCGCCGCGCGGCGAGATCGAAGCGGCATTGCGGGCGCTGGCCGGCGCGTGCAGGTCGCGCAGCGAAGGCGCCGCGCGCGTGCTCGGCGTGCACCTCGAGGGCCCCTACATCAGCCCCGACAAGCTCGGTGCGCAGCCGG
>JANOKY010000204.1:0-4269 GCA_031419635.1 Burkholderiales bacterium
CTTGCGCCCGCGCAGCTTCAATACCAGCACCTGGGTCAGCGTGGCCAGGATCACCACCACGGTGGCCAGCAGCACGGGGGCTTCACCGGGGCCGACGCTGCCGCCGGAGACCAGAAAGCCGAAATGCTCGGAGGCGAAGGCCGCGGCGGTCTCCTTGTCGCTGCCAGCGAATTTGAAGGCGGCGAAGAACAGGATGATCGGCAGGAAATCGGCCAGCAGCTTCATCATGCTTTCGGTTTGAAATCGATCGATGCCGAGTTGATGCAAAAGCGCTCGCCGGTCGGCTCGGGCCCGTCTTCGAAGACATGGCCGAGGTGCGAGCCGCAGTGATTGCAGCGCACCTCCACACGCACCATGCCGTGGCTGGCGTCGACCACGCGCTCGACGACTTCGCTGTTGATCGGCTGGAAGTAGCTCGGCCAGCCGCAGCCGGCGTCGAACTTGGTTGTGGAGTCGAACAGCGGCGTGCCGCAGCCGACGCACAGGTACTTGCCCGCATCGGTGTGGTCCCAGTACTTGCCGCTGAAAGCTTGCTCGGTGGCGGCGTGGCGCGCCACCTGGTACTGCATCGGGTCGAGCTCGGCGCGCCACTCGGCGTCGGTCTTCTTCACCGCGTAGCGCGGGTCGTCGTGGTCGTGGGGTTGGGTCATGATGAACAGGAGACTTCGATCTGTTGCGCCCAGGCGGGCGGGTGGTCGGCGTAGGCCGCGTGTTCGGGTAGTTCGTCGAACGGGTGCTCGAGAACTAGCAGCAGGCGCGCGACTTCGCTGAAGTCGCCTTGCTGCGCGCGTTCGATCGCGGTCTGCGCCAAGTGGTTGCGCAGCACGAACTTCGGGTTGACGTGGTTCATGCGCAGCGCGCGCTCGCTGTCGTCGCTGTTCTCGAGGGCCAGCCGCGCGCGGTAACGAAGGGCCCAGGCGTCGAAGGCCTCGCGGTTGACGAAGACATCGCGCGTCGCAGTGTCAGGCCCGGCCAGGCGGCGAAAGGCGATCGTGAAATCGGCGCGGTCGGCGGCCATCAAGCGCAGCAGGTCGTCGATCAGGGCCTGGTCGTCGCCGTGGTCGCTGGTCAGCCCGAGCTTGGCGCGCAATGCAGCGAGCATGGCGCGGGCGTACTCGGCCTTGTAGGGTTCGAGCGCGGCCAGCAGAAGCTCACTCGCCGCTTCGGCCGGCCCATCGACTGCCGGCAGCAGTGCCTGCGCCAGCGCGTGCAGGTTCCAGAACGCCACACCCGGCTGGCGCGCGTAGGCGTAGCGGCCTTGCGTGTCGGTGTGGTTGCAGATGTGGCCAGGGTCAAAGGCATCGAGAAAACCGAACGGGCCGTAGTCGATGGTCAATCCCAACAGCGACATGTTGTCGGTGTTCATCACGCCATGACAAAAACCCACCGCCTGCCATTGCGCCATCAAGCGTGCGGTGCGCAGCGCCACTTCCCCGAGCAGCGCCGCGGCAGGTTGGGCGTGACCCTGCAACTCCGGGAAGTAGCGGGCGATGGTGGCGCCCAGCAGTCGTCGCAGCGCGGCCGTGTCATTGGCGGTGTGCGCGAAATGCTCGAAGTGGCCGAAGCGCAGGAAGCTCGGCGCGATGCGCGTGACCACCGCCGCGGTTTCAATCGTCTCGCGGCGCACCGCTTGCGGCGAGCCGACGATGGCCAGCGCGCGCGTCGTCGGGATGCCCAGCGCGGCCATCGCTTCGGAGCCGAGGAACTCGCGGATCGACGAGCGCAGTACCGCGCGGCCATCGCCCATGCGCGAGTAGGGCGTCAGGCCGCTGCCTTTCAACTGCATCTCCATTGGTCCCGCGGGGGTGTCGATCTCACCCAGCAGCAGCGCGCGGCCATCGCCCAACTGGCCGGCCCAGACGCCGAACTGGTGGCCCGAATAGACGGAGGCCTGCGGCGTCGTACCCGCCGCCACGCGCGCGCCCGATAGCAAGGCCAGCGCATCATCACCGTCAAGCCAGGCCGACAGCCCGAGCTCGCGCGCCAACGCCTGGCTGCGTGCCACCCAATGCGGCGCGGCCAGCGGCTGCGGCGGCAATTCGGTGCCGTAGGACACGCCCAGGCCCTGCAGGAAGCTGCTGGTGCGCCAAGCGGGCGCGGCGGCGTTGAGGAGCGATTCGGGGGCATTCACGGGGCCGTATTGTCGGCGCTGTGCGCAAGGCGCGCGCGGGTGGGGGAATCACGCTTTGACAGCGCGATGCCCGCCCGCCAATACTCGTGCGCAACAGCGAGACGGAGACAACCCCCATGCTTGGCCTGATGCAAGACCAGCCGCTGGCGATTTCGAGCCTGATCGAGTTCGCCGGCCGCCACCACCACGACGCGCAGATCGTCTCGCGCCGCGTCGAAGGCGATATCCACCGCTACACCTACCGCGAGGCCGCAGCGCGGGCGCGCCAGGTGGCCAACGCGCTGGATCGGCTCGGCGTGGCCTTCAGCGACCGCGTGGCCACGCTGGCCTGGAACGGTTACCGCCACTTCGAGCTGTATTTCGGCGTCTCGGGCAGCGGCCGCGTGGTGCACACGCTCAACCCGCGGCTGGCCCCCGACCAGGTGGTGTGGATCGCCAACCATGCCGAAGACCGTGTCGTTTGTTTCGACATCACCTTCCTGCCGATCGTCAAAGCCGTCTGGCGCCAGTGCACTACCGTCAAGCACTGGATCGCGCTGTGCGACACCGATGCGCTGCCGGCCGACAGCGGCATCGACGGCCTGCAAAGTTACGAGGCCTGGATCGGCGGCGAGAGCACCGCCTACGCCTGGCCGAGCTTCGACGAGCGCAGCGCGGCCACCCTTTGCTACACCAGTGGCACCACGGGCAACCCCAAGGGGGTGCTGTTCAGCCACCGCTCGACGGTGCTGCACGCCTGGGCCGGGGCGCTGCCCGACTCGCTCGGCCTGTCGGCCCGCGACTGCATCCTGCCGGTGGTGCCGATGTTCCACGTCAATGCCTGGGGCATCCCGTATGCGGCAGCGATGACCGGGGCCAAACTGGTCTTCCCCGGGGCGGCGCTGGACGGCAAGTCGGTCTACGAACTGCTCGAGTCCGAGCAGGTCACGATGGCCGCCGGCGTGCCCACCGTGTGGATGATGCTGCTGAACCATGTGCGCCAGAACGGCCTGAAGTTCAGCCACATGCGGCGCACCGTGATCGGCGGCTCGGCCTGCCCCCCGGCCATGATCAAGTCCTTCCGCGACGACTACAACGTGACCGTGCTGCACGCCTGGGGCATGACCGAAATGTCGCCGATCGGGACCATCTGCAACCTCAAGCTGGCGCAGCGTGCGCTGGACCCCGAGGCCCAGCTGGCGATCCTGGCCAAGCAGGGGCGGGCGGTCTACGGCGTCGAGATGCGCATCGTCGGCCAGAATGACAGTTCAGGCCAGGAACTGCCCTGGGACGGCCAGACCAGCGGCGACGTCCAGGTCAAGGGGCCGTGGATCGCCTCGGCCTACTTCAAGGGCGAGGGCGGCGACCCGCTCGTCGACGGCTGGTTCCCGACCGGCGACGTGGCCACCATCGACGCCGATGGCTTCCTGCAGATCACCGACCGCAGCAAGGACGTGATCAAGTCGGGCGGCGAGTGGATCAGTTCGATCGACATCGAGAACGTGGCCGTCGCCCACCCGGCGGTAGCAATGGCCGCCTGCATCGCGCTGCCGCACCCCAAGTGGGACGAGCGGCCGCTGCTGGTGGTGGTCAAGAAGGCCGGCGCCGCGCTCAGCCGCGAAGAGCTGTTGCAGTTCTATGAGGGCAAGGTCGCCAAGTGGCAGGTGCCCGACGACGTGGTCTTCGTCGACGCGATCCCGCTCGGCGCCACCGGCAAGATGCAGAAGAACAAGCTGCGCGAGAAGTTCAAGGACCACAAGCTGCCTGGCGCCTGACGCCCGCCCGCGTCGCCCTCGTTCGTCGTAATCCCTGAGGGAAAGCGCCGCCGAGTTGCGCTACCGTGGCGGGCCGCCGTTGGCGGTGCCCGATTCCCCGCTTCGTCAGGAGACCCCCATGAAGTTCACCCAGACCTTGTGCAGTGCTGCCGCGGCGTTGCTGCTCTCGAGCGCCGCCGTGGCCCAGAAGGGCGAGACCGTCAAGATCGCCTGGATCGACGCCCTGACGGGCATGACGGCGGCCACCGGCCAGAACCAGTTGCGCGGATTCCAGTTCCTGGCCGAGCGCTTCAACAAGAGCAACCCGGCCGGCGTCAAGTTCGAGATCGTCTCGTTCGACAACAAGTTGAGCCCGCAGGAGACCGTGACGGCGCTGCAGGCCGC
>JANOKY010000205.1:0-1648 GCA_031419635.1 Burkholderiales bacterium
AGACGATGCGGCCGACGAAGGTGCGCGCCAGCGTCGGGTCGAGCACATCGGGGTCTTCGGCGAGGCCGATGCGCAGGTGCGACTGCGCCTGGGCGAGCGGTGCGGCCAGCAGCACGCAGGCGGCGAGCAGGGCACGGAAGGGGGTCGTCATGGCGAGTCTCCTTGGGCGTTCGGTCAGGTGATGAAGGCGGATTGCAGGCGTTGCAGGCGCGCGTTGAGCCCGGATGATGAGGCCTGGCGCAAGGCCGCCGGCGGCGCAATCTCGCGCCAGCGGTGGCAGGCGACTGCGTGGCCGGCGTCGTCCTCGAGCGGCGGCGCGCTCTGCGCACAGCGCGGCTGGGCAAATTCGCAGCGGGTGTGGAAGTGGCAACCCGGCGGCGGCGCCATCGGGCTGGGCACATCGCCGGCGAGCAGGATGCGCGGGCGCTCGCCGCTCGGCTCGGGCACCGGAATGGCCGACAGCAGCGCCTGCGTGTACGGGTGCCGCGGCGCTGCAAAGAGCGTGCGCTTCTCAGCCAGCTCGACGATACGGCCGAGGTACATCACCGCCACCTGCGTCGCGATGTGGCGCACCACGGCCAGGTCATGCGCGATGAAGATGTAGGCCAGGCCAAAGCGTTGCTGCAAGTCCTGCAGCAGGTTGACCACCTGCGCCTGCACCGACACGTCCAGCGCCGACACCGCCTCATCGCAGACGATCAATTGCGGCTCCACCGCCAGCGCGCGCGCGATGCCGATGCGCTGGCGCTGGCCGCCGGAGAACTCATGCGCATAGCGCTGGGCATGCTCGCCCGACAGGCCCACCGTTTGCAGCAGCTCGGCCACCCGCTCGCCGTGGCGGCCGCTGTGCAAGCCGTGCAGTTGCAAAGGCTCGGCCAGGATCTGGCCCACCGTCATGCGCGGGTTGAGCGACGAGAACGGGTCCTGGAAGATGATCTGCATCGCCCGGCGCCGCTCGCGCAGCGCGGGCGCATCCAGCGAGCCCAGCTCCGTGCCGTCGAAGACCACGCGCCCGGCCGTCGGCTCGATCAGGCGCAGCACCAAGCGCCCGAGCGTCGATTTGCCGCAACCCGATTCACCGACCACGCCCAGCGTCTGCCCAGCCGCCAGCGTGAAGCTCACGCCATCGACCGCGCGCACCGCGCCGCTGACGCGCCCGAACAGCCCGCGCCGCACGGGGAAGTGTTTGACCAGGCCTTCGACTTGGAGCAGCGGTGCGGTCATGACTGCCGTGCGCGCCCGCGTATTGGCCGAGCCGGCTCGAAGGGGCCGACGACCTTCTGGTCCGCCAGACGTTGATACCAAAGCGTGGACTTGCCCGACCCGTTGTGTCCCGCCAGCACGAAGGCCGACGGCCGCTGTTCGCTATTGAGCGCGAGCCTGAGGAGCTTGCTGAGCGATGGTATCTGGCGGATCACGCCGCCTTGACCGGCACGAACTTCGCACCCACCAAACGCCCAACGCGCTTGGTGCCATCGGCTGCCTCACGGACCAGCTTCAACGGGTCAGCGGGGTCGGTCGAATAGGAAAATATGCGCGACTGGTTGCCCTCGAAAACAATTTGCCTGTCGATACCCGGCTTGCTCAATGCGCGCCCGGCTTTGGGGACCAGAACACTCGCCCGGTCTGCCTGTTTCACAGCAGCCGG
>JANOKY010000206.1:0-2657 GCA_031419635.1 Burkholderiales bacterium
GTCCAGGCGCGCGGGCTGCGCACGGCCTGGTGGTCTTCGCCGACCAGGCAGACGATCTCGTCGCTGAACAGCCGCGCCAGGTGCATCTCGCCGGGCGGCTCGAGCCAGTTGCCGATCACCAGGTCGACCTCGCCTCGGGCCAGGCAGCGGCGATAGTCGTAGTCGCGCGTCAGCGGCAGCAGTTCGACGCACACGTTGGGGGCCTGCTCGCGCACCCGCGCCACCAGCTCGGGCAGGAACAGCGGGTCGAGGAAATCGCTGGCGGCGATGCGCAGCGTGGCGTCGCTGTGCGCGGCGTCGAAGCTGCGGTTGCGGCGGGCGCCAAACAGCGCCTCGGCCTGTTGAAGCAGCAAGGCCGCGGGGGCCACCAGTTGCAGCGCCGCCTCGGTGGGCACCAGCCCGGTGCCGCTGCGCACCAGCAGCGCATCGCCCGTCAGCGCGCGCAGGCGCTTCAATTGCGCGCTGACGGTGGGCTGCGTGCTGGCCAGCTTCAAGGCCGCGCGCGAAACGCTGCGTTCAGTGATCACGGTATGCAAGACCCTGACGAGGTGAAGCTCGATCTTGTCGAAGTTCATTCGTTCGGTCATACCGGCTCTCGCATACACACCATGACCCGCATCGTATAGACAACGCGGCAGTGCAGCGTATCTTTCGGGTATGTCACTAGACGCCTCGCCCCGGCCCGCCACCGAGCGCCCGATTCGCTTCTTCCACCGCGGCCAGGTGGTCGAGGTGCAGGGCGCCGCCACCACCCACACCGTGCTCGACTGGCTGCGCGAGGACGCGCACTGCAGCGGCACCAAGGAAGGTTGCGCCGAAGGCGATTGCGGCGCCTGCACCGTGATCGTGGCCGAGCTTGCAGAGAAGGCCGAGGCCATCGGCACGCCCTCGGCGCGCGCCACGCGGGTCGGCGGCTTGAGCCTGCGCACCGTCAACGCCTGCATCCAGTTTTTGCCCACGCTCGACGGCAAGGCGCTGCTGACGGTGGAAGACCTGAAGCCGATCGCCCAGGCCCAGGGCGCCGCGCTGCACCCGGCGCAGCAGGCGATGCTCGAGTGCCACGGCTCGCAATGCGGCTTCTGCACGCCGGGATTCGTGATCTCGCTCGCCAGTTGCTACGAGCGCTATGCCGAGGTCGGCATGCGCGCCACGCGCCAGCAACTGGCCGACGAGTTGTCGGGCAACCTGTGCCGCTGCACCGGCTACAGGTCCATCCTCGATGCCGGCGAGCGCATGTTCGAGTTGCCGGCGGCGCGGCTCGATACTGCGCCGATCGCCATCGCGCTGCGAACGCTGGCCGCCGCGCCGTCGCTGGCCTACACCGAAGCGCAGGGCGCGACGTTTGCTGCGCCGCGCAGCAACGAGGCCCTGGCCGCGCGGCGTGCCGCGCGGCCCGACGCGCGCTTGCTGGCCGGCTCGACCGACATCGGCCTGTGGGTCACGAAGCAGTTCAAACCGTTGCCGGACCTGATCTACCTGGGCGAAGCGGCCGGCCTGGCGCGCATTGAGGCGCGCGCCGATGGCAGGCTGTCGATCGGCGCCGGCGCATCGCTCGAAGACGCCTGGAGCGCGCTGACCAAGCGCCACCCCGAGCTGAAGGAAATGTGGCTGCGCTTCTCTTCGCTGCCGGTGCGCAACGCCGGCACGATGGGCGGCAACGTCGCCAACGGCTCGCCGATAGGCGACAGCGCCCCGGTGCTGATCGCGCTGAACGCGTCGCTGCTGCTGCGCCGCGGCAAGGGGCAACGGCGCGTGCCGCTCGAAGCCTTCTACCTCGACTACATGTAGAACGCGCTGCAGCCGGGCGAGTTCGTCGAGGCGATCGAGCTGCCGCCACCCGCGCACACGGCGCTGCGCGCCTACAAGCTGTCCAAGCGCTTCGACTGCGACATCTCGGCCCTGGCGGCTGGCCTGGCGATCACGCTCGACGGCGACACCGTGCGCGACGCGCGCTTCGCCTTCGGCGGCATGGCCGCGATCGTCAAGCGCGCGGCGAAGGCCGAGGCCGCGGTGCGCGGCCAGCCGTGGAACGAGGCGACGGCCGAGGCCGCGGTGGCTGCACTCAAAGACGACTTCACGCCGCTGACCGACCTGCGCGCCAGCGCCGCCTACCGCCAGCGCGCGGCCGGCAACCTGCTGCGCCGCTTATGGCTCGAGACGCGCATCGACGCGCCGCTGCCGGCCCACCAATCCAGCGTCTGGGCGCGGCTTTCTCCCTCGCCCCTTTGGGGAGAGAGTCGGGGAGAGGGGCCGCGCACTGCCGCTGTGGCTCACTGCACGCCCTTACCCGAACCCTCTCCCAACGGGAGTGGGGGCAATGCAAACCCGCCATGAACCGCGACGCGCACATCATCGGCACGGGCGATCCGCACGAATCGGCGCACCTGCACGTCGCCGGCGAGGCGACCTACATCGACGACATCACCGAGCTCGCCGGCACCCTGCACGCTGCGCTCGGCCTGTCGCCCGTCGCGCATGGCCGGCTGCTGGCGATCGACGTGGCGGCCTTGCGCGCGCTGCGCGGTGTGCTGGCCGTGTACACCGCAGCCGACCTGCCGGGCGTCAACGACTGCGCGCCGATCGTCAAGGGCGACGACCCGATCCTGGCCGACGGCGTCGTGCACTACCTCGGCCAGCCGATGTTTGCCGTGATCGCA
>JANOKY010000207.1:0-4855 GCA_031419635.1 Burkholderiales bacterium
CGTCGACCCGAACATGGGCGGCTTTCGCGGGGGGCCAGGGCAGGAAGGGTTCGGCGGGTTTGCCGAGGCCTTCGGTGACATCTTCGGCGACATCTTTGGAGGCGCCGCCGGTGGCGCGGCAGGCCGGCGCGGCGGCCAGCAGGTCTTGCGCGGCGCCGACCTGTCGTATGCCCTGGAGATCACGCTCGAAGAGGCCGCGCACGGCAAGGACACGCAGATCCGAATTCCCAGTTGGGAAAATTGCGAGACCTGCCACGGCAGCGGCGCCAAGGCCGGCACCTCCGCCAAGACCTGCCCGCAATGCAATGGCAACGGCACCGTGCACTTGCGCCAGGGCTTCTTCAGCATCCAGCAAACCTGCCCGCAATGCCGCGGCACCGGCAAGATCATTCCAGAGCCCTGCGCCACCTGCCATGGCGCGGGCAAGCTGAAGAAACAGAAGACGCTGGAGGTGAAGATCCCCGCCGGCATCAACGAGGGCATGCGCATCCGATCGGCCGGCAACGGCGAGCCCGGCGCCAATGGCGGGCCCGCGGGCGACCTGTACATCGAGATCCGTGTGGCCCAGCACGACATCTTCGAGCGCGATGGCGACGACCTGCACTGCACCGTGCCGGTGGGCCTGACCACGGTGGCGCTGGGCGGCGGCATCGAGGTGCCGACGCTGGCCGGCAAGGTCGAGATCGAGTTACCCGAAGGCACCCAGCATGGCAAGACCTTCCGCCTGCGCGGCAAGGGCATCAAGGGCCTGCGTTCGAGCTACCCGGGTGACCTGTACTGCCACGTCTCGGTCGAGACGCCGATCAAGCTGACCGAGCACCAGAAGAAGCTGCTGCGCGAGCTCGACGAGTCGCTGAAAAAAGGCGGCGAGCGGCACTCGCCTGACGCCAAGAGCTGGACCGACCGGGTCAAGGACCTGTTCAAGTAGGCGCTGCGGCGCCAGCTAAGGCTTGGTCTTGAGCTCGCCGCGGCGGTAGGCCTGCGCCGCCACCTGGTAGTAGCTGATCGTGTCTTCGATCATCTTCGCCGAGATCGCGTCGTCGGGCGCCTGGCGGCCGGTGACCGCATCGACCACGCGGCTGCGGCCGTTGGGCTTCAACTCGACGATGCGGCCCTGCTCGTAGTAGCCCACGGTCTGGTAGTTGGCCATCAACGCGCGCGGGTGGTCCTTGCCCTCGCGCAAGATGTCGTGGCCGAAGAACTTGCTGCGATAGCTGAAGTTGAGCAGGCCCAGCACGGTGGGCGCCACATCGATCTGCGAGGCCAGCGTGTCGACGCGGCCCGGCGGCACATGCGCGGGGGCGTAGATGATCATCGGGATGTGGTAGTTCTCCGGCGGCAACTCCTGCCGGCCGCGGCCCTTGTGGGTGTGGTCGGCGACGATCACGAACAGCGTGTCGGCGAACCACGGCTTGGCACGCGCGCGCTCGATGAAGTTGCCGATGGCCCAGTCGGTGTACTTGACGCCGCCTTCGCGTCCGGTCTTGGACGGGATGTCGATGCGGCCGTCGGGGTAGGTGAACGGCCGGTGGTTGGTGGTGGTCATCACATGGGCGTAGAACTTCTGGCCCTTGACATGGCGCTGGTCGAGTTCGCGCAGCGCCAGCGTGAACAGGTCTTCGTCGGCCACGCCCCAGATGTTCTCGAAGTGGATGTCTTCGGTCTTCAGCGCGGTGCGGTCGATCACCGTGTAGCCGTTGCCGGCGAAGAAGGCATTCATGTTGTCGAAGTAGCCGTAGCCGCCATACAGGTACAGCGGCTCGTAGCCCGACTGTTTGAAGACCTCGCCGATGGTGAACAGGTTGGCGTTGTCGGGCCGCTTGACGATCGAGTGGCCGGGCGTGGGCGGTACCGACAGCGTCAGCGCTTCCAGGCCGCGCACGGTGCGCGTGCCGGTGGCGTAGAGCTGGGTGAACAGCAGGCCTTCGGTGGCCAGCTTGTCGGTGGCCGGGGTCAGCCCCTGCTTGTTGCCGAAGGCGGCCATGAACTCGGCTGAGTAGCTCTCGACCGAGATCAGCACCACGTTGAGCAACTTCTTCGGCCCCGCGTTGACGACGTCGCGCTCGAACGGCCGCTGCGACACTTCGACCTTCAGCCGCGGGCTGCTCAGCAAGTTGGCCAGCCTGGCCAGGGCCCGCTGCGCCGGCAGGGTCTTGTAGAAACGGTCGTAATCGATCTCGTTGGACCAGAAGGCGTGCCAGAAATCGAAGTAGCCGTTGCCGGCGATCTCGTTGGCCTGGGCGTCGTTGGAAAACTCCTTGTAGCGCGCGTCGAGCGCGGCCACCGCGACAATGGGCAGTGCCACCAGCACGGCAACGGCCAGCAGCCGTTGGCGCAGGCTGAGCAGCGCGCGCCAGTGCGGGCGCAGCGCGCGCGCCACGCCCCACCAGATTGCCAGCGATGTGAGACCGATGCCGGCCAGCAGCAGCGGTAGGTTGTACGACTCGCGGATGTTGCCGATGACTTCGTTGGTGTAGATCAGGTAGTCGACGGCGATGAAGTTGAAGCGGGACGCGAACTCGTTCCAGAACGTGAACTCGGAGGCGCCTACGAAGACCATCAGCACCACCAGCGGCAACAGCAAGGCCAGCAGGGTCGTGCGCAGGCCGGCGCGGCCGTTCGGCCAGGCAGCGACGATGAGGCCGAGCGGCGCGAGGAAAAACGTCGCCACACCGATATCGAACAGCAGGCCGATGGCCATCGCCGGCAACAGCCGCCACGGCGCGAACAAGCCCCATTGCCCGTTGTAGGCCACCAGGCCCAGGCGCACGACGGCATTGAAGATCACGAAGGCCAGCAGCAACAGCCACAACAGGCGCAGACGGTCAGGAAGGAAACGGGAGATCACGGGTGCGGCATCCTCTGTTGGCAAGGGACAATCATCGACAAGGACGAATCATCACACGTCACATGCTCGCAACCCGCAGCGCAACCAACACCCTGCGCACGCAACGCCGACACGACCTGGCGTGGTGCCTGGGCCTGCTGGCGGCACTGCTGCTGTGGGACGCGGCAGGCTTCGATCTAGCGCTGATGCGCCGCCTGGCGAGCCCTGCGGGGTTTGCCTGGCGCGAGCACTGGGTCACGACGATCGTGCTGCACCAGGGTGGCCGCGCGGTGGGTTGGATCGTGCTGGCGGCACTGGTACTGCAGCTCTGGCGCCCCTTACCCTTTGCCCGCGACCTGGCGCTGGCCAAGCGGCGCTGGTGGCTGGCCACCTGCCTGCTGTGCCTGCTGGTGATCCCGCTGCTCAAGCACGCCAGCCTGACCAGTTGCCCCTGGTCGTTGGCCGAATTCGGCGGCACGGGGCGCTATGTGTCGCATTGGCAGCTCGGCACGGCCGACGGTGGCGGTGGCGGTTGCTTTCCTTCGGGCCATGCCTCGGCCGCGTTTGCTTTCCTGGCCGGTTACTTCGCCTTGCGCCAACGCCATCCGTTGGCTGCGCGGCGTTGGCTGTGGGGTGTCGTCGGCCTGGGCTTGGTGTTTGGTGCAGGCCAGACCCTGCGCGGTGCACATTACCCGAGTCACACGCTGTGGACGGCGTGGATCTGCCTGGCGCTCACACTCGCCTCGCACCATGGCTGGCAGGCCTGGACGACCAGAGGCAGGCGCTGATGCCGGAAGCGCAGCCGAGGCGTCAGCGTCAGAACAGCGAGGCTTGGGCCAGAGGCGCTTCGCTGACCGCCGGCCGGCGAAACTGAGTCAGGTCCAGGGCGACCCGTTCGCGCGCCGGCCCGAGCCGCTGCGTCGCCTTCTGGAACCGCTGCGCCAGCAGTTGCGCCAGACGCCCTGCCCGCTCATGCGCTGGCCGAAGCGGCTGTCGTTGTCGCGGCCGCCACGCAGGTCGCGCACGCGCGCCAACACCCGAGCGGCGCGCTCCGGGAAATGCGTTTGCAGCCATTGCTGGAACAGCGGGTTCACTTCCCACGGAAGGCGCAACACGGTCGAGAACGCGGTCGTGGCGCCGGCATCACGCGCGCGTTCGAGCACCTGCTCGAGCTCGGGCTCGTTCAGGAACGGGATCACCGGCGACACGCTCACACCCACCGGGATGCCGGCCTGGGCCAGCCGCTCGATCGTGCGCAAACGCCGCTCGGGTGCGGTGGCGCGCGGCTCCATCACGCGAGCCAGTTCGCGGTCCAGAGTGGGAATCGACACGTACACCGAGACCAGCCGATCGCCCGCCAGCGGTGCCAGCAGGTCGATGTCGCGCTCGATGCCCGAGGATTTGGTGATGATCGAAAACGCGTGCCGGTGCTCGGCCAGGACTTCGATCAGCGAGCGCGTGATGCGCAAGCGGCGCTCAGCGGGTTGGTACGCGTCGGTGGCCGAGCCGATGTTCAGCGGCAGCGCTTCGTAGTTGCGCGCGGCCAGAGCCTCGCGCAGGCGCTCGGCGGCGTTGACCTTGGCGATGATCTTGGTTTCGAAGTCCAGCCCCGGCGACAGGTTCAGGTAGCTGTGCGTCGGCCGCGCAAAGCAATAGGCACAGCCATGTTCGCAGCCGCGGTAGGGGTTGATCGAGAGGTCGAATGGGATGTCGGGCGAGTCATTGCCCGACAGGATGGTCTTGACCCGCTGCTCGATGTTCTGGGTGGCCGGCGCCACGGCCTCTTCGCGCGCCGCCTGCTCGAGCGTACCCCAGCCGTCGTCGATGCTTTCGTGGTGCTGGCTGGTGAAGCGGTGTTCGATCGCCCACACCGTGCCGCGCCCCTTGAGGCTGGTGCGCGGCATGAACATCAGGGTGGCGGGCGGGGTGCCGTCGCCAATTTGGGGGTGGGTGCGCATACTGTGAATATATCCAGTACGCGGAAAAATGCAAGCTCTCGCGACACCCTCAATACGCGCCACTGCCGGC
>JANOKY010000208.1:0-9019 GCA_031419635.1 Burkholderiales bacterium
GAAGACTACCTGCCCAAGCCGGTGAACCCGGTGCTTCTCAAGGCGCGCATCGGCGCGAGCCTGGAGAAGAAACGCCTGCGCGACCAGCAGAAGGAACTGGTGCGCCGCTTCGCCACCCGCGAAGTGGCCGACGACCTCGACGCCTCGGGCTTCAAGCTCGGCGGCCACCGCGTGCAGGCCACCGTGATGTTTTCCGACATCCGCGGCTTCACGACGATGGCCGAGGCGATGCCGCCCGAAGAAACGATCGAGCTGCTGAACACCTACTACACCCTGATGTTCGATGCCATCAGCGGCCACGGCGGCGTCGTCAACCAGATGATCGGCGACGGCCTGATGGCGATCTTCGGCGCGCCGCTGGCGCTGGCCGACCCCTGCGGCAGCGCGGTGCGCGCGGCCCAGGAAATGATCGAGATGGTGGCGCTGTTCAACCAGGAGCCCGACCGCGCCGGCAAGCCCGTGATCCAGATCGGTGTCGGCATCGCCTCGGGCTCGGTGATCGCCGGCTACACCGGCACCGAGCAGCGCGCCACCTACACCTGCGTCGGCGACACGGTGAACCTGGCAGCGCGGCTGGAGGCGCACACCAAGGCAGCCGGGCGCGCGATCCTGCTCTGCGAGGCCACCCGTGCCGCGCTCGGCAATGGATTCGCCGCCGAGGCCCTCGGGCCGATGCAGTTCAAAGGCAAGACCGTCGCCGTCGATGTCTTTGCATTGCTTCCCTCTCCCGCTGGGAGAGGGTTGGGGTGTGGGAGCTTCAGCCTCAAGCCGCAGCGCGCTGCGCCGGCTTGGCGCCGAGGATGCGCGACAGCGCGGCGTCGAGGTTGGCCAGCGTGCGCTCCGGGTGGTGCAGCTTGTCCAGCCCGAACAGGCCGATGCGGAAGGTCTTGAAGTCGGCCGGCTCGTCGCATTGCAGCGGCACGCCGGCCGCAGTCTGCAAGCCCTCGCCCAGGAACGCTTTGGACGAGTGAAGGCCGTCGTCGTCGGTGTAGCTGACGACGACGCCGGGCGCCTCGAAGCCAAGCGCCGCCACGCTGCGCAGGCCCTTGGCCGCCAGCAGCGCGCGCACGCGGCGGCCGAGTTCGAGTTGCTCTTCGCGCAGGCGCTCGAAGCCGTAGGCGCGGGTTTCGAGCATCATGTCGCGGGTGCGCGTCAGCGCGTCGGTGGGCAGCGTGGCGTGGTAAGCGTGGCCGCCGCCTTCATAGGCCTCCATGATCAGTAGCCACTTCTTCAGGTCGGCGGCGAAGCTGGTGCTGGTGGTGCCGTCGATCGCGGCGCGGGCGCGCTCACTCAGCATCACGAAGGCGCAGCAGGGCGAGCCGCTCCAGCCCTTTTGCGGTGCGCTCACCAGCACGTCGACGCCGCAGGCCTGCATGTCGACCCACACCGCCCCCGAGGCGATGCAGTCGAGCACGAACAGGCCGCCGACTTCGTGCACCGCGTCGGCCACGGCGCGCAGGTAGGCGTCGGGCAGCAGGATGCCGGCGGCGGTTTCGACATGCGGCGCGAACACCACTGCCGGCCGCTCTTTGCGGATCGCGGCCACGACTTCGTCGATCGGTGCGGGTGCGAACGCGGACTGGCGGCCGGCGGCCACCGGGCGCGCTTTCAGCACGCTGTGCGCCGATGGGATCTGCCCCATCTCGAAGATCTGCGTCCAACGGAAGCTGAACCAGCCGTTGCGCAACACCAGCGCCTGGCGGCCGGTGGCGAACTGGCGCGCCACAGCCTCCATGCCGAAGGTGCCGCTGCCGGGAACGACGATCGCCGAGTGGGCGTGGTAGGCCTCTTTCAGCACCGACGAGATGTCGCGCATGACCTGCTGAAACTTGCGCGACATGTGGTTCAGCGCGCGGTCGGTGAAGACCACCGAGTATTCGAGCAGGCCGTCGGCGTCGGGTTCGGGCAGGAGTGCGGGCATGGTGCTGTCTCAGAAGATGTTGCGGTTCAGGCCAGCTTAGCACCGGGCCGCGCCGGGCGTCATGGCGGCAGGTCATGGGGCGCCAGCGATCAAGCCGGCCATGAAGCGTCGGCCACGGCAAGCCTGACCGTCGCCCGCAAGCCGCACCCGCCCTCGCCCGCCGACAACTCGACCCCCGCACGGTGCCTGTCGGCCACCGCCTTGACGATTGCCAGGCCCAGGCCCTGGCCACTGCCCCGCTGGGCCTGGTCCTGGGCCCGAAAGAAACGGTCGAAGACGCGCTCGCGCCACGCCTCGGCAATGCCGTCGCCGCTGTCTTGCACCCCCAGCACGGGGCGCTCGCCGTCACACTCGACACGCACCGCGACCCGCGACACGCGACACGCGGGTCGGCGCGGCGGCCTTGCAGGGCCTCGACGTTGACGCGCATCGCGGCCAGTGGCGTTCGCAACTCGTGCGCCGCATCGCCAATGAAGCTGCGCTCGCGCGAGACGCTGGTGCGCTCGCGTTCGAACAATGTGTTCACCGCCTACACGCTGCGCTTCGCGATGGTCTGCTGGGACTCGGGCTGGAACTGCCTTCAGTTCCGCTTCCTGCACAACGGCAAGACGATGGCCCTGGGCCACGCCAAGGGCGTGTTGGTCAGCCGCGCGGGCTTCGTGCGCGGCCAGAAATCACGCGCCGCCCTGGGGCTGGCCGCGGCATCGCCAGCCTTTCCGCCCTCAATCTCGGCCTGGATCCTGGCCGAATGGCTGATGCGGGCGTGAATTCAAGCGCGTGCCGGGTACTGCGCCGCTGCCTGCCGCGTGGCCAAGGCCACCCGTTTGGCCAAGGCGGCCGGCGCCAGCACCTTCACCTGCTCGCCATGTCGAAGAATGTCCATCGCCAGCTCGGTGGCATCCGAATACGGCAGGCGCAGCGTCAGCGAGCCGTCGTCATGTAGCGTGGCCTGCTGTTTCGGGTGCCACTGTTCGTGCTGCACCCATTGCGCCGCCTCGGACGTGAAGCGCAGCGTCGCCCATTGCAGCCTGGCTCCGCTGAAGACGCCGTAGCCGGCGTCGAGGGCGGCCTCGATGGTTTTGATCGGCACGTCTTTCGCGCGCTGATCGAGCAGCGTGGCACTGCGGATTGCATCCAGCGCAAAGCGGCGCAGCGCGTCGCTGCTGTGGCACCAGGCGTCGAGGTACCAGGTATTGCGCCAGTGCACCAGGCGCTGCGGCGACACCGTGCGTTCTGTTTCCTCGCGCCGGCTGCGCACGTAGTACAGCATCTGCACGCGCCGCCGCTGCGTGATCGCGCTGCCGATCAGCTCGAAGTGGCGGCCGATCACCGGCCGCCGCGCCGCGCTCAGAATCTTCACGCGCTTCATCAGCTCGCCGGCCTCGGTGTCGCTGGCGCCGAGCATGCCGTGGAGCTTGTCGAGCAGGGGTTGCAAGTGGCGCGCCAGGACGCCGCCTTCGTCCAGGCCCCGGATCAACTGGTGCATCGTCAAGAGGGCGTGAATTTCGCGCTCGCTGAACCACACGCCCGGCAGTTCGTGTTTGACCTGGCGCGCATCGCGCGCGTCGGGGCGCATCGAGTAGCCGTTGGCGAAGCGGTCGTAGACGATCGGTGCGTCCAGGCGCTCGCGCAGGTAGTCGAGGTCGCGTTTCAGGGTCGCGCGGCTGACGCCCAGTTCGTCCATCAGGTCGACGAAGGGCACCGAGCCGCGGCTGCGGATCAGCATTTCGATCTTGTAGAAGCGTTCGGTGCGGTCCATGCGGTCGATCACCTTTTTCACGGGCGGGCTGGATACTATGCACCGGCATTGCCGGAGAACTTCGATGAGACGCCGATCGACCGCCCTGATGAGCCTCGCGATGGTGGCCTGCACGCCGCGTGGCGACGATGCGGCGATGAGCGGCTACGCCGAGGCTGAGCTGGTCTATGTGGCGCCGTCGGCGGCGGGCACGCTACAGTCGCTGGCGGTGCAGCGTGGCGACCGGGTCAAGAAGGGACAGCTTCTCTACGCCCTCGATGCCGATGCCGAGCTGCTCGGCAAGCAAGCCGCGCAGGCACGCAGCGAGCGCGCGCAAGCGCAGGCCGAGAACCTGCGCAAAGGCCGCCGGCCGGCCGAGATGGCTGCCATCGATCAGCAATTGGCGCAGGCCCAGGCCGCGCTGGTGGCCTCGAGCTCGGCCTTGCAGCGCGATCAGCAACTCGTCAATCAAGGCTTCCTGTCGCCGCTGCGGCTGGACGAGTTGATCGCGGCGCGCGACCGCGATACCGCGCGTGTGCGCGAGCTGCAAGCCCAGCGTCTGCTCGCCACGCAGGGTTCGCGCAGTGACGAGCTTGCGGCGGCCGCCGCCGAATCCCGAGGCGCCGTCTCCGACGTCGCGCTCACCGCCTGGCGCGAAGCGCAAAAGCGCCGCGAGGCGCCGGCCGATGCGATCGTCTTCGACGTGATGTACCGCCCCGGTGAATGGGTCAACGCCGGTGCGCCGGTGGTGGCGCTGCTGCCGCCCGGCGCCTTGAAACTGCGCTTCTTCGTGCCCGAGCCGGCACTGGCGCAGGCCGCTGTCGGCAATGAGGTGGCGCTGGCCTGCGACGGCTGTGCCACCGGTCTGCGCGCGCGCATCCGCTGGGTTTCGCCGCAGGCCGAATACACGCCGCCCGTGATCTACAGCAACGCCAGCCGCAGCAAGCTGGTGTTCGCGGTCGAGGCCACGCCTCTCGAAGCGGCTGCGGCGCTGAAGCCGGGGCAGCCGGTCAATGTGCGCTTCGTCAAGGCAGCACCGTGAGCGACGAACTGACCATCGACGTGCGCGGGCTGACGAAAACCTTCGGCACGCGCAAGGTCGTCGATGACCTGTCGATCCAGGTCCGTCGCGGCGAGATCTGCGGCTTCCTCGGCCCCAACGGCAGCGGCAAGACCACCACCATCCGCATGCTCTGCGGCCTGCTCGAACCCGATGCCGGTGAAGGCACCTGCCTGGGCCACGATATCCGCCGCGAGTCGCGTGCCATCAAGCTGCGCGTGGGCTACATGACCCAGCGCTTCGGCTTGTACGATGACCTGTCGATCGAAGAGAACCTCGACTTCGTCGCCCGCGCCTACGGCATGCCCGATCGGCGCGGCGTCGTGACTGCCACGCTCGAACGCCTGGGGCTCGAAGCGCGCCGCACGCAACTCGCCGGCACCCTGTCGGGCGGCTGGAAGCAGCGCCTGGCGCTCGCAGCCTGCATGCTGCACGAGCCCGACCTGTTGCTGCTCGATGAACCCACCGCCGGCGTCGACCCCAAAGCGCGGCGCGACTTCTGGCAGCAGATCCATGCCCTCGCGGCCGAGGGCCTGACCGTGCTTGTCAGCACGCATTACATGGACGAGGCCGAGCGCTGCCACCGCCTGGCGTACATCTCCTACGGCAAGCTGCTGGCAGCGGGCACCGCGGCCGAGGTCATCGCACAGGCGGGGCTGGCCACCTGGGAGCTGCGTGGCACCGAACTGGCGCGCGCCGGCACGTTGCTGCAACAGGACAAGCGCTGGATGGTCGTGGCCTTCGGCACCACGCTGCATGTCAGCGCCCAGACCGGAGAGGACAGCGGCGCCGACATGCCGGCGTGGCTTGCGCAACAGGCACCCGACGCGCCCTGGTCCGTGGCCCCGATCGAGACCAGTCTCGAAGACGTTTTCATCTCGCTCACGCAGCATGCGACCGACAACTTCCAGTAGCCGCGACGCCGGCGGGTGGTTCGGTTTGTCCTGGGGCCGCATAGTCGCCGTGCTGCGCAAGGAGTTCGTGCAATTGCGGCGCGACCGCCTGACCTTCGCGATGATGCTCGGCGTGCCGATCATGCAACTGGTGCTGTTCGGCTACGCCATCAACGGCGACCCGCGCGGCCTGCCGACCGCCGTGGTGGCGGCCGACAACGGCCCGCTGGTTCGCAGCATCGTTCGCGCCGCCGAGAACACCGGCTACTTCAAGGTCGTGGCCAGCGTGGCCGACGGCGACGCCGAAGCCCTGATCGCCAGCGGCAAGGTCCAGTTTGCGCTGGTCTTTCCGGCCGACTTCTCCAAGCGCTTGCTGCGCGGTGAGCACCCCGCCGTCGCCGTCTACGCCGATGCCACCGACCCCTCGGCCACAGGCCCGGCCGTCGCCGCACTCGCCGCCCTGCCCGCGCTGGCCCTGGCCAACGACCTGAAAGGCCCGCTGGCCGCGCTGCGGCCCGGCGCGCAGCCGTTCGAGCTGCGCATCCACCGCCGCTACAACCCCGAGGGCCTGACGGCCTACAACGTGGTGCCCGGCCTGATGGGCGTGATCCTGACGATGACCCTGGTGATGATGACCGCCATGGCGATGACCCGCGCGCGCGAGCGCGGCACGCTGGAGAACCTGCTGGCCACGCCGGTCAGGCCGCTCGAAATGATGATCGGCAAGATCCTGCCCTACGTCTTCGTCGGCTACATGCAGGTGCTGGTGGTCTTCGCTGCCGCGAGGCTGCTCTTCGGCGTGCCGATGGCCGGCAGCTTTGCGATGCTCAGCGCCACCGTGCTGCTGTTCATCGTCGCCACGCTGGCGGTGGGCTTCACGTTTTCGACCATCGCCCGATCGCAGATGCAGTCGATGCAGATGACGTTGTTCTATTTCCTGCCCAACATCCTGCTGTCGGGATTCATGTTCCCGTTCCGCGGCATGCCGGGCTGGGCCCAGGCCATCGGCGAGGTGCTGCCGCTGACCCACTTCGTGCGCATCGTGCGCGGCATCATGCTCAAGGGCGTGGCCTGGCCCGATGTCTGGGCCGAAGCCGCGGCCATCGTCGCATTCACCGTCGTGGTCGCCACGGTCGCAATGCTGCGGTACCGGCAAACCATCGACTGAACTTCGATCGGCAGGCTCACGCCATGAGCCTGTGGCCGCCCAGACTGGCAGCGCCGGGGTCGTCCCGGTGATCGCCCGAAAGCGAAGCCGACCATGCACACCGCCGACCTGTTCGAAGACACGCCGCCCGCCGTCCCGAGCCTCCACCCGGCGGACGCCACCGCCTTCGAGATCGGTTGGGACTTCGCCCACCACCGCCTCACGCCAGCGCCGCAACACCTTGCCGAAGGCCACCCCGTGCGCCAGGGCTGGCTGGCCGGCGCGGCGGTGTTCGGCATCCGCACGTTGAAGCCCACACCGCATGTTCGCAAATGGCTGCAACTGCGCCTGAACGCCTGGAACCGCGGCCGCGCGTTCGAAGGCGTGCAGGTTACGCCGCACTTCCTGGCGCAGATCGACGTGCCCGTGTGCCCGATCACGCGCGTGTCCCTCACCCACGCCAGCGGTGCCGGCAGCGACGCCTCGGTCGACCGCGTCTGCAACCAGGCCGGCTACGCTGCCGGCAACCTGGCCGTGATGAGCACGCGCGCCAACCAGGCCAAGGCCGATCTCGGCTGGCAGGATGCGCTGACCGTCGTGCGCCAGCTCGAAGCCTCGGGGCTGGACACGCTCGATGGCCTGATCCCCGTGCAGTGGTCGCGGCTGGCGGTATTGATGAGCTTCGTCACGCCGCTGACGCATGCCCAGGCCGCCTGCCTGCCGCTGGTGGTGCTGCCGCCGAACCGGCTGCGCCTGCTCAATGCCGTGCAGGCCTTGCAGACCGTCGTGACGCTGGCCTTCACCCAGGACCAGGCCGTGCCGCGCTTGCGCGAGTTGATGGCGCATTTGCCGGCGAACGCGCGGCACGACTTCCAGGTCTTCGTGCTGACGCTACAGGCACGCCGCCTGGCCATCGGCATGCAGACCCGCGGCAGCGCATTGCGCCAGGCACTCGAAGACGCCTGGACCAACGCGGCAGTGCATCGCCGCTGGCAGCGCTTTGCCTTGCAACTCAATGAAGCCGACGCCGAGCGCGCGCTGCGCGTGGCCTCGCGCCGCGGCCTGGGCGGCAGCGCCTGGCAATGCTTGCCGCGCGCGGCTGCCACTGAAGGCTGGGCGCTGGCCACCGAAGGCGATGCCGGGCCGCGGCCCGGTTGGGCGCGGGCCAAGCCGCCGGTGAAGACGATCCGCCGCACGCCTAACATCGCGGTGTGAGCGCACAACACGACTTCGACGTCCTGGTCATCGGCGCCGGCATTGCCGGCGCGTCGCTGGCCCACAGCCTGGCGCCGCACGCCCGCGTCGGCCTGCTCGAGCGCGAGGCGCTGCCCGGCATGCACAGCACCGGCCGCTCGGCCGCGATGTTCATGGAGAGCTATGGGCCGGCGCAGGTGCGCGCGCTGACGCGTGCCAGCCGCGCCTTCCTGGCCGCCTCGGTGAACGGCGAGCCGCCGCTGATTTCGCCGCGCGGTGCGCTGTTCATCGCCAGCGCGGCGCAGGCCGACGCTTTGCAGGCCTTGCACGAACAACTGCGCGGTGAAGGAACGCGGGTGCGCCGGCTCGACGCCGCGGCAGCGCTCGCGTGTGTGCCGGTATTGCACGAACGGGCGGCCGCGCAGGCGCTGCTCGACGAGGATTCGTGCGACATCGATGTCGACCGCCTGCACCAGCGCTTTCTGCGCGGCGCCCGGCAGCATGGCGCGCAGCTCGTCGTCAATGCCGACGTGACGGCGATCGCATTCGCCAACGACCACTGGTGCATCTCGACACCGACGCAGCGGTTCAACGCCCGCGTGCTGGTGAATGCCGCCGGGGCCTGGGCCGATGCGGTGGCAGGGCTGGCCGGGGCCGCGCCGCTCGGCATCGCGCCCAAGCGGCGCACGGTGGCGCAGCTCCGCACCGATCCCGCCCCCCCGCGCGATCTGCCGCTGGTGCTCGACATCAACGAGAGCTTCTATTTCAAGCCCGATGGGACCCGCCTGTGGCTCTCGCCCCACGACGAGGAGCCGAGCGATCCGTGCGACGCCGCGCCCGAGGAGCTGGCGGTGGCCGAAGCGATCGACCGGTTTGCAGGCGTGGTCGACTGGCGGATTGCGGCGGTCGAGCGGCGTTGGGCGGGCCTCCGCAGCTTTGCTCCCGACCGGTTGCCGGTCTATGGCTTCGATACCGCGGAACCGGCGTTTTTCTGGTTCGCCGGACAGGGCGGTTTCGGCATCCAGACCGCACCGGCCGCGGCCCGGCTGGGCGCGCAGCTCTTGCT
>JANOKY010000209.1:0-5456 GCA_031419635.1 Burkholderiales bacterium
GCCGCCGCCTTCGCGCGCACGCTGCGCCAGTGCGAGCAGCTCGGCGTCGCTGGCGCCGAACAGTGGGCTCTTCAGCGCGCGCGCCAGCGACAGCGCCTGGCCGGGAGAGGCCAGCACATCGAGCACGGCCAACAGGTCCTGAACCTCGGGCAGCTCGGCCAGGCGCAGGTCTTCGGGCGCGACATGCGGCAGGTGCAGCGCCGCCAGCGCGTCGGCGGCCTGCGCCAGCACGGCGCGCTTGCGCGCCAGCACCATGATGTCCTGCGGCGCGACCCCTTGCACGCGGATCAGGGTTTCGATCGCGCGCGCGACTTCACCGGCCTCGGCTTCGCGCAGCACGGCCTTGGCTTCGATGCGCGGCGTGGTCAGCGAGGGTCGCCAGACGCGGTCGTCCTCGCTGCTATCGCCGCCATCGCTGCGTTGGGCGCGCGCCGGCCGCTCGGCGCTGGCCAGGCGCGACAGGGCAGCGCCCTCGCCTGCCGGCGCACCGACCTCGGTGGTGTGCGCACGCCAGGCGGGCAGCAGGCCTTCCTGCGCGATGGCGCCGAAGATGGCGTTGATCGCATCGACCAAGCCCGGCGCGCAGCGGCGGGTGTGGTCGCAGGCTGCCAGGGTGCCGCCGAGCGCGTCGACGACGAAGCGCTGCGCGGCCTCGAACACCCGCGGCTCGGCGCGGCGAAAGCGGTAGATGCTCTGCTTGGGGTCGCCAACGATGAAGAGGCGGGGGCCCGCGCCGCCGCCGCCGGCCCCCGCGTAGGCCGACAGCCAGGCGTACAGGGCATGCCATTGCAGCGGGCTGGTGTCCTGGAACTCGTCGATCAGCAGGTGGCGCACGCGGGCATCGAGCCGCTCCTGCACCCAGCCCGACAGCGCGTGGTCCGACAGCAGCGTCAGCGCGACCCGCTCGAGATCGGCCATGTCGATCAGGCCGCGGCGGCGCTTGAGTGCGGCGTACTCGGCGAACAGCACGCGCGACAAGCGCGTCATCGCTGCATGGTCTTCATGGGCCTCGGCCTGCGCGAGCAGTAGCGCGATGCGATCGAGGGCGTCGCACAGCGTGGCCTGCTCGGGCAGCTCACCCAACTGCTTGCGCGGCGTGCCGTTGCCGCCCTCGGTGAAGAGGGCTTTGCGCAGGCCGCTGTAGGCGGCGCGGTCCTCTGGCAAGGCCAGGCTGTCGATCAACCCTTGCGCCGCGGCCTGGGCCTGCGCCCTGTACTTGTCGCGCAGCGCGAGCTGGCGCCCGAGCGCGTGCACGACGGCAACGAATGCCGCATCGCGCACCTGCGCAGCGGGGTTCGGATCGGGGCCGGCGTCGACACTTGCTTCGAGCACGCCAGCCGCGTCGGCCAGCTCGATTTCGGCACGCCGCGCCAGCGCCGCGCTGAACCAGGCTTCCAGCAGGAAGCGGCCGTGGCGCACGCTGAGCAGGCGGTAATCGCTGCGCAATGTTTCGTCCTTCAGGACCGCGGCGTGGAAGGCGTTCATCAGCGCCGGCTTCAGGTCGCTGATGTCTTCCAGCGGCGTCATGCCGGGCGCCAGGCCCAGGCTGGCCAGCAAGTCCATTGGTGCGGCGCGCAGCAACTGCGTGTACCAGGCGTGGAAAGTCCGCACCTCGACCGCGCGCCCGCTCGCCAGCACACGCTCGTGCAGGCCGATCAGCGCATCGGCCTGGTCGTGGGCGGCCTGCGCCGGGACGCCGAACTGGATCAGTTGAGCAGCGGCTTGCGCGGGGTTGAGCTGCGACGCTTGACGCAACCATTCGGCCAGCCGCGTGCGCATCTCGCCCGCAGCCTTGCGCGTGAAGGTGATGGCCAGGATGTCCTGCGCCTCGGCGCCCTCCACCAGCGCGCGCACGATGCGCGCCACCAGCATCCAGGTCTTGCCGGCACCGGCGCAGGCCTCGACCACGACATGCCGGCGTGGATCGCAGGCGGTGGCGTAGAACGCTTCGCGGCTGGCATCGCGGCCGGCGAGTTGGTAGGCGGGGCCGCTCACTCGGCACTCCATTCATCACGCCGGCACAGGCCGCGGGCGTGGCAATGCTCGCAGGCCTCGCCCTCGCCGAGCGCGGGCGCACCGGCGCCATTGCGCAGCTCGGCCAGATCGGCGGCCAGACCTTCGATCAGCAGGGCGGCGCTGAGCGCCACATCGGGGTGCTCGATCTGGCGCGGCGCTTTGCGTTCGTCGATCGCGAGATAGATCGCCCGCGGCGGCGGCTCGTGCGGCTCGTCGGTGAGCAAGGTGGCGTAGAACGCGAGCTGCGTGTCTTCGAGCGGCGTGCGCACCAGCTTGCTCAGCTTGTCGGCGTTGCCGGTCTTGTAATCGATCAGCATCGCGCCGCCCGGCCCTTGCCCGCTGGCCAGGTCGATGCGGTCCAGACGACCGTCGAGCGTCAGGCCGTCGAGGTCGGGCGGCGTGCAGCGGCGCTCTAGCTCGCCGCCGGCAAAGCGCCAGCCCTGCGCGTCGCGCTGGTGCAGCCACGCCAGGTAATGCTCGGCAGCGGTGTCGAAGGCGGCGCGAAACGGCCAATGTGCGGCGGCATCGAGGCCGAGTTGCATCTGCACCGCATCGGCCGCGGCGAGCAGTTGCGCGCGGTCGTCCAGGCCACTGCGCTGGCTGTGAAACTGGTGCAGTACCGCGTGCAACCAGCGACCATGGTCGCTCTTGTCGAGTGCGGCATCGAGCTCGTTGCTCTCGCCCAGGCCGAGCGCGACGCGGGCAAAGAAGCGGTAAGGACAGGCGCGCAGAGCCTCGACCGCGGACGCCGACAGGCGCGTGGGCAGCGCATGGGCCATCACCGGCGCAGGCCGATGCTGGGGCTGGCGTTCGACGCGCGCCAGCGGCAATGCAACGACGTCATCGTCGGGCACGGGCTGGCCGGCCCGCCGCCTTGCATGCCAGGCCAGTTCGACCAGCGGGCTCAGGGCCAAGGGCTCGTCGCCATCGTGCGTGCGGTGCAGCAGGTGCAGGTTCGGCGCGCGCAGCAGTTGGGCAAAGGCCAGGCATTCGCGCTCACGGCGCTGCGTCGCGTTGGGCAGGCCGAAAGCGCTGGCCACGGCCTCGGGGAGCAGCGTCGGCACGGCGGTGCGCGCGCCGAGGTGGCGGTCGTCGCAGCCAGGGAAGACGACCGCGCCGAACGGCCGCAGCGCCGCGCGCGCCAACGGCGTGATCACGACCTGCGCCTGCGCGCTTGCGGGCGGCACGAAGCTCGCGCCCTCGAGGGTGGCATCGACCCAGGCGGCAAACGCAAACCAGTCGTGCTGCGTCGCCTCGGCTACGCTGCGCCAGGCGGCGTCGCCCGGCGCAGCGTCGAGGTGCAGCGCGGCCAGCACCTCGCGACCGGCAGGGTCGGCCGCGAGCGCGGCCATCAGCGCGGGCGAAGTGCGGCGCAAGGCGGCGATCCACTCCGCCAGGCGCCGCCGGCCCGCGCCGCGCAGGCCGGCCAGACGCTGGCGAAAGGCCTGCTCCGCCGCAAGGTCGGCCGGGCTCGGCGTGCGCTCGCGGCGCCAGGCGTCTTCGAGCGCGGCGGCGGCCTCGGGCGCCTCGGCTTTCATCGCCTCGATCAGTGCATCGCGCCCGGCGCCGGGCGCTGCGGCGTTGAGCAACGCCATCACATCGGCGGCGGCGCGGGTGGTCGACAGCGTCCAGCCGGTTTCATCGGCCAACGCAACGCCGGCACGCTCGAGCAGTGCGCGGATGCGGCGCACGACCAGGCGGTCCTGCGCGATCAGCGCCACTGGCGCCCGCCCGCGATCCAAGGCGTCGAGCACGGCGATCGCCGCCGCGCCGGCCTCATCTTCCAGGGCCTCGGCCCGGGCGCAGGCCGGCGCAGGCAGCTCGGCCGCGGCCTCGAAGGGCTGCGCGGAGGAAGGATCGGCGTCGAGCCAGAGCACCGGCATGTCGGCGGCCGCGGCCTGCGCCAGCAAGCGCTGCAGCAGTGCGTCTTCGCCGACGACGCGCAAGCCGATCCAGGCCGCCGGGCGCAGTGCCCACAAGGCGTCGGTGGCGGGAGGCTCGGCCGTCGCAGCCCACTCGAGCGCGATGCGCGACAGCAGGCGCTCGGTGGCGCCGGGCTCCATCACCGGCGGCAGGGCCTCGCGCAGGCCGGACCACCAGACCGCGCGCTCGTGCGGCGGCTGCTGATGCGCCGCACTTTTCAGGCCAAGGGCGGTGGCGGTCAGCAATGCGACGGCTTCGTCGAAGGCGCGCGGATCGCGCTCGGCCAAGGCGGCACCGAAGGCCTGGCCGCGCAACAAGGCCGCTGCGGCAAGCCGGTCGGTACTCAGCTCGCCGCAGGGGGCGCCGACGCGCGCGGCCGAAGGCGGGCCGATGCTGGCAGCCCATGTGGCGGCGGTTTCGATGCGCGGCTGCCAGCCGCCGACGCGGGCAAAGGCGGCACGCGCCGTGGGCAGCAGGCCGGCATGTGGCAGCAGCACGATGGCGTCGCGAGCCGGCACGCCGGATTGCGCCAGCCAGTGCACGGTGCGCGAGGCCAATGTGGGCCAGAAGTCGCGGTCGACCGGCCCACTGTGCAGGCGGTGGCGCGCTATCGTTGTCATTGAGAAGACCCAGCGGCCGCGGGCACGGCCAGATCGATGCTTGTGTCAGAATCATTGTGCCTTGTGCCGTCGATGGCAGCGGGCAATGAGGACACCCACATGAGCAGCGAATTGATCAAGCATGTTTCCGACGCCTCGTTCGAGGCCGACGTATTGAAGTCGGACAAGCCGGTGCTGGTCGACTACTGGGCCGAGTGGTGCGGGCCGTGCAAGATGATCGCGCCGATCCTGGACGAGGTCTCGAAGGCCTACGACGGCCGCTTGCAGATCGCCAAGATGAACGTCGACGAGAACCGCGATGTGCCGGCCAAGTTCGGCATCCGCGGCATCCCGACCCTGATGCTGTTCAAGGACGGCCAGCTCGCCGCGACCAAGGTCGGCGCGCTGTCGAAGTCACAGTTGACGTCGTTCATCGACGGTCATCTATAATCCCGGCCATTGCTGAGGCGGCTGTCGCTGCCTCAGCCCGAGATTGCCACCGCGCCCTGTGCGTTTGCCGTTAGCGTCCGTTGGACGGCACCAGGCCCGCAGTTTCGGCCCCTACCCCTGCCTTGGTTAACTGAACGCGCCACGAGCGCGTCGGGTGCCGCCACAGGGATTGCATCAAGACTTTTCGACTGGGGCCGACATGATCCGGCACGACGCCTGGCAAGGCCCGTGTCACCCTGAGGGTTGGCCAACGCCATGCATCTGTCAGAACTGAAAGCGCAACACGTCTCCGAGCTCATCAAGATGGGCGACGAGTTGGAGATCGACAACGTCGCCCGCCTGCGCAAGCAGGAGCTGATGTTCGCGATCATGAAAAAGCGCGCCAAGGGCGGCGAGCAGGTCTTCGGCGATGGCGTGCTCGAGGTTCTGCCCGATGGCTTCGGCTTCCTGCGCTCGATCGAGGCGAGC
>JANOKY010000210.1:0-6847 GCA_031419635.1 Burkholderiales bacterium
GAGCTGGGCGCTGACCTGCTGCTGCAGGGTGATACGCGCATCGAACATCACCCGCAGCAGGCCGATCACCTGCAATTGCGGATTCAGGTTGGCGTGGACCTGCTTGATGGTATTGACCAGGTCCGTCAGGCCTTCGAGCGCGAAGTACTCGCACTGCATCGGCACGACTACGCCATGCGCGCTGCACAGGCCGTTGAGCGTGAGCAGGCTCAACGAGGGCGGACAGTCGATCAGCACGAAGTCGTAGTCGGCCTGCACGGCGGCCAGCGCATCGCGCAGGCGCTCGTTGCGGCGCTCCAGCGCGACCAGTTCGATCTCGGCGCCCGACAGCTCGCGGTTGGCGCCGAGCACGTCGTAACCGCCCTTGTCGCTGCGCTGCCTGGCCTCGGCGATGCTGGCCGATTCGAGCAGCACGTCGTAGAGGCTGAGTTCGAGCTTGCGCTTGTCGATGCCCGAACCCATCGTCGCGTTGCCCTGCGGGTCGAGGTCGACCACCAGCACGCGCTGCCCCACCTGGGCCAGGCCGGCGGCGAGGTTGACGGTGGTGGTGGTCTTGCCGACCCCACCTTTTTGGTTGGCAATGCAGAAGATGCGCGACATGCGCATCAGTCTCGCACGAGGCGCAGGCCGAATCCGATCAGGAACACGCCGGCCAGGCGTTCGAGCCAGCGCGCGGCCGTGCGGTGCGCACGCACCTTGGCCGCGACCGCGTTGGCGAAGGCGCACAAGGCAAGGGCGTACACCGCGGTGATGACGGCGATGGTCACGGCCATCGCGGCAAAGGTCGGCAGGCCGCGGTGCGTGGCCGGGTCGATGAAGAGCGGAAAGAAGGCCATGTAGAAGACGATGGCCTTGGGGTTGAGCAGGGTGATGAAGAAGGCTTGGCGCGCGTAGTCGCGCGGCTCGATGCGGACGGGCGAGGCGCTGCCGTCACCCTTGGAAAACAGCAGTCTCAACCCGATCCACGCCAGGTAGGCCGCGCCCGCGTACTGCACGGCCCTGAAGGCCAGCGGGTGCGCGGCGAGCAGGGCCGCCACGCCGGCCACAGCCAGCCACAGCAGCACTTGGTCGCCGACGATCACGCCCAGCGTGGCCGCGGCGCCGGCGCGAAAGCCGCCCTTGGCAGTGGAGGTGAGCAGCGCGAAGGTGCCCGGCCCGGGCAGTGCAAGGAAGAGCAGGATGGCCGCGCAGAAGGCGCTGAAGTCGGTGATGCCGTACATGGTGGTGCGAGATTACAGGATCGGCGCCGCGGCACGGCCCGCGCGCAGCGACTGAACGACAATCGCGCCCCATGAACCCAGAGCCCGATTCCGCCGCAGACGACGAGGCCCCGAGCGAGGCGCCTATCCCGGCGAACCCGGCGGCGCCGGCGCCGGCCGCAGCCGGGACCGCGCCTGTGATGTCTGGCGATGACGCGGACGCGCCCGACACGGTGCCCGCTCAGTTACGCGACACGCCTGCCGAACAGCCGCTTGCCGAGCTGGTGCCTGCATCTAGCGACGAGCCGAGCGCGGTGTCTTCTCAGGACACCGCCGCCAGCGACGGCACGCTGCCCGCTGCGAGCGCGCCGTTGCCTGCACCGGACCTGTCGCCGGCTGCCACTGGCGCGCGCCTGGCCGAGCTGTTTCCGGCGCTGTTCGTCGGCCCCGACGGCAAGGGCACGTGGAAGGCGATCAAGCTGCGCATCCACGCCGACATCCAGGCTCGCGCTCCGGGCCAATTCAGCAAGCGCACGCTGAGCATCTTTTTCTCGCGCTACACGACGACGACGCCCTACCTCAAGGCGCTGGCCGCAGCGGGCGCGCAGCGCGTCGACCTCGATGGCCAGCCGGCCGGCGAGATCGCCGAAGAGCACCGCAGCGCCGCCGCCGAGGAGGTGGTGCGGCGCCAGGCGCTAGCGGCCGAGCGGCGCGCGGCACATCGACCAGCGCGACGCGAGGCCGCAGCGGCCGTCGAGGGCGACGCGTCTGTAGGTGCCGCGCGCGAAGCTGATCCGGACCGCCGGCCCGGTCCGCGACCCGCGTTGCGACCCGAAACGCGGCCCGCGCAGCGGCCCGAGCGGCGCCCCGACAACCGGCCCACCGCGCGCCCTGCGCAACGGCCACAAGAGGGCGGGCCGCGATCTGAGCGGGCGCATCAATCCGGCCCCGACGCGCCGCCATCGCCACACGCCGCGCGACCCGTACGGCCGCCACGCCATGCCGACCGTGCGCCGCATGCCGCACCCACCCAGCGCACCGAGCGAACGCAGCCGATGCAGCGCCCGGAATCACCGGCCGCGCTGCCCGTCGATCCGGCCCAGCGCGAGCGCGCGGTGCTGCTGCGCAGCTTCGAGGCGAGCCCACTCAGCAAGGCCAACTTCTGTGCCTTGAAGGGCATGACTGAGGCCGCGCTCGATGCAGCGCTGGCGCAAGCGAACGCGGAACGGAGCCAACAAGGAGCGGCCCCGAACGCCTAGCGCCCGCCGCGGCGGCGGGCGCTAGGCGGCGCGCCTCAAAAGCTGCCGGAGAACACCAGGATGCGGCCCGAAAGCGTCTCCGCCACATAGAGCCTGCCCTGGCGGTCGAAGACCGGGTCGCGCGGTTCATTGAGCCCGGTGGCGAAGTCGCTTCGCTGGCCATTCGGCGTGATGCGTGACATCTGGTGAGCCTGCGGCTGGGCCACATAGACATCGCCCGAACGGCCAATCGCGATGCCGACGGGGCTGGCCACATCCGCAAAGGCCTGCACCTGGCCGGCCACCCACTTGACGACGCGGTTGCCGCGCCAGTCGTTGATGTAGGTCGTACCGGGCGCGCCGAACGCCAGCCCGTGCGGCCCCTTCAATTCGGCGACGACGCGCGACGCGCCCTGCGGCGAGAACGCCCGGACCATGCCGGTCAGCTCACAGACCCACAAATCGCCGTCGGGACTGAAGTCCAGGTCGACGGGGGATTCGAGGTCGGCGATGAAGGTCGTGACGACGCCCGCGCGATCGATCTTCGCGACGCGGTCCGCAGCGGTCTCGGCAACGTAGAGGTTGCCGGCCGAATCCATTGCCAGATCGTGCGGGCTGCGCAGGCCGGTGGCGATCCGGGTGATCTTGCCCTCGGCATCGATGCGGGCCACCGCACCACTGCGCTGCTCCGCGACGTACATCGATCCATCGGGTGCAATGAGCAAGCCGCGAGGTTCCGCCAAATCGCTGGCAAAGACGCGGTAGGCCTTGGACGCCTGCGTCGGCGGCGGCACTTCCGACCGGGTGCAGGAGGCCAATGCCATGACAGACATGGCAGCCACCACCCAGGTGGCGAAGAGCTTGCGGGGGCGCACGCCTGCGATCGACATCAGCGTCTCCTATCGAGCCTACATGGCCATTGAACACCTGCGTACACCAGACCGTCAAGGCCGCGAGGCCGTGGCCGGCTCTCCCGGGTGCGGCCATTCGCGTTCGGCTGTTCGCGTTCGGCTGTACAGGCACCCGGCGCTGCGCGACACTGCGCTCCGGCCGGGGGAGCCCACAGCATCGCGCGCGACATCGTCAGCGGCACGACATCGACTCCGAGGTGAACGCGATGACTCCGCACACTGCGGCCGGGCCGCGCTGGCGGCTGTGGCTGCGGCTCGCCGCGACCGCGGCGGGGTGGGTCTTGGTGAGGGCCGCGATCCACCTCCAGACGCTCGTCTACCAGGCCGAACTGGCTGGCGTGTTGAATTTAGCGGGCCGTCAGATCGCAGCGACCGCGCTGAAGCTCACGGCCCTGGCCTACGTCGTTGTGCTGAGCCTGACCGCGCTGCCGAAGCTGGCGCTGCGCAGTCTGGGCATCGTCGTTGTATGGGCAGCCATGCTGGCGGTCGCGCTGTATGTGTCGCGCATCGGTATCCGTGACGCGCTGGCCCTGCTGGTCACCCTGCGTGGCGATGTCGGGGTCTTGGCGTTGGTATTGCTGGCCGTCGCCTACGCCGTTGCCTTGGCCGTGCCGTTCGTGCCGGGCATGGTGCTGGGGCTGCTGATCATGCTGGCGCTCGGCACCGCTGGCGTCGTCGTCGCTTACGCCGCGACCCTCATCGGCCTGAGCTTGGCGTACACGGTGAGCCGGGTGTGCTGCCGGCGCGCTTGATCCCGGCGCACCTGACGAGCGCTGAGCCGGCCTTGCTGCGCCAAGACATGGCGGTTGCCATGCCGGCGATGATTTCGGCAAGCCGCTTGGGGCGCGGCGCGCCGCCCCGGTGGCTGGCCCTGCTGTCCGCGCATCGCTATCTTGAGTTGGCGGTCTCGCTGAACCTGCCTGCGAATGCCGTCGTTGGCGGCGGTGGCGGGGGTGGCGGGATTGCGCTGCTGTGCGGCATGAGCGGGCAGTTTGCGAGGTGGGCCTACCTGCTGACCATTGCCATCGCAACCTCGCCCGTGCCCATCCTCATGCTGACCGGCCTGCTCAGCCTCGATCCCGCGGCTGGGCAGAGCGAGCGGTTGCAGGGCGCGCGAACCTGGCTGGAGCACCTGTTCGGCCCGGCCCCAGCCCCAGCCCCAGCCCCAGCCTCTGCCTCTGCCTCTGCCTCTGCCCCTACCCGATAGCGGGGTTGACCATCCGCCACCCGCGCTGCACCAGCCGGCTTTTGATCAATGCCAGTGGCTGGCGACGCCGCGCGGGGCCGATGTAGGCGGAGTCGAGCGTGACGATGGGCGCTTCACGTGCGCCCCGCCGTGTTTCAGGGCAGGCCGGTTGCTTGTTCGCGTCGGGCTCACTGCGCTGCGACGATGCCTACGCCGCTGGCAAGCGCAGCATCGCGCAGCGGGCCATCGACTGTGGCCAGCGGGATCTGCAAGCGCAGCGCAAGTTCGAGGTAGGCCGCGTCGTAGCTGCTGAGCCCGAAACGCAGCGCCAGCGCCAGCAACTCGGCCGGGGGTGCGCCCTGGCGGTCAACGTCGATCGGCAGCGAAACGATTTGCGTCAGCACGGTTTGGGCATGCTGCGCCGTCATGCGCTGGCGCAGGCAGGCCGTGCGCAGCACGTTGGCCAGTTCGAGTTCCCAGACCGCGGGCACGGCCGCGCGCTCGTCTTGCAACTGACGCGCGACGGCGTCGCCGTAGGCATTGGCTTGGTTCTCGATGAACCAGCCGCATACCACCGAGTTGTCGAGCACGAAGGCCACCTCAGTCGCGGCCTTCGGCAACCCAGTCCTTCAATCCACCATCGAGCACGACGCGCTCGGCGCGCAGCTTGGCGATGGTCCCGGCCACCTGCTGGCGCTGGCTGAGCGCGCCGCGGCGGGCCGTGCCCACTGCCACGAGACGAGCCACCGGCAGGCCACGCCGGGTGATTGTGATCTGCTCGCCCTGCTCGACTTCGACCAGCAGTTCCGACAGCCGGGTCTTGGCTTCGTAGACAGCGACTTCTTTCATGGTAGGTTCAATTCACACGTTGGTTAACCAGATTGTAGCGCGACGCTGAGGCGCGCCTACAGGATCGTCAGGTGCTGTGCCTTGGCGCCGTGCACCGCGTCCAGCGTGATCGCGCGGTCGAAGCTCACCAGCGAGCCGCCGTGGCGCACCGCCAGGGCCAGCAGGTAGGCGTCGGTGACTTGGTTGTGGCCGTGCAGGCGATCGAAGTTGAACAGCGTGTCGTCGCGCAGCGAGACGTCGTCAGGCCAGAAGGCGTGGTCAAGCTCGCTGCAGGCGCGTTGCAGTTGGCCGCGCACGCGCGCCAAGCCCGGCGGGCCGCGGCGGCCGTAGCTCGGCAGATTGAGTACGCGCACGACGCCGTTTTCCACCAATGGACAGGTGGCGATCTTGACGCGCGGGCGCTGGATCAGCGCGTTGGCTTCGGCCGAGAACACATGGGCGTCGTCGAACAGTGCGACCCAGACATTGACGTCGAGCAGCAGGCGGGCCATCGGATACCTTCAGATGCCCTCGCGCTCCATCAACTCGCGCACATGCTCGGGCGTGATGACTTCGTCGCGCGCGGGCAGCAGGGCGTAGCGTCCGCGCAGCGCCTGGCGTGACGCTGGCGCGGCTGCCTGGCGCTGTGCGCCCTGGCGCACGAGCTGCGACACCGCCTCACCCAGTGACAGCTTCTCGCGCTCGGCGTGACGCTTGGCCACCAGCAGGGCATCGTCTTCGAGGTTGAGGGTGGTGCGCATGGAGCGTCTGCGGAGAGGGTGATTTCATCGTGGCATCAAAGGCGCATCAACGCATCAACTGCGCAGGTCAGTGGAAATCCCGCGAGTGCGTGGCCAGCTCGCCCAGCCACGGCGTCACATCGACGAGCCTTCGCGCGATCAGGTGCGTGCTGCCGTCCTTGGCCTGCCACTGCCCCGCCACCGCGAGCAGGCGCGAGCGCAGCAGCGCGGTGCGCTGGCGTTCGCGCACGTGGCGCCAGACGACGATGTTGACGCTGCCGGTTTCGTCTTCGAGCGTGACGAAGATGACGCCCTTGGCGGTTTCGGGTTGCTGGCGCATGGTGACGATGCCGCAGGCCCAGGCGTTGGCGCCGTCTTTCAGCTGCGCGAGTTGCTCGGCGCTGCGCCAGCCGCGTTGGTTCAAGCGCTGGCGCAGCAGCGCCAGCGGATGGCGGCGCAAGCTCAGGCCGGTGGCGGCGTAGTCGCGGGTGATGGCTTCGCCCTCGGGGGCTTCGAACAGATCGGGCTGCTCATGCGCGCGCTCGACGATCGGCGCGTCGGCGAGCAAGGTGGCGTTGTCGATGCGTTCCTGGCCGGCGGCCGTCCAGAGCGCGCGGCGGCGGTGGCCGGCCAGCGACTGCAAGGCATCGGCCTGTGCCAACGCCTGCAGCTCGCGGGCGTCGAGCCCGGCACGGCGCGCGAGGTCGTCGACGCTGGCAAAGCCTTGCGTACGACGCGCTTGCGT
>JANOKY010000211.1:0-8784 GCA_031419635.1 Burkholderiales bacterium
CGCCGCCAGCGCGGTTTCGCAGCGAGCAGCAGGAGCGGGCCTATTGGGAGGCGCACGACTCCAGTGCGCTGATCGACTGGTCTCGCGCGCAGAGCGTGCGCCTGCCCCGGCTCAAGCCGACATCGACGTCGATCTCCTTGCGCCTGCCCGTCAGCCTGCTGGATGCCTTGCGCATCGAAGCCAACCGGCGCGATGTGCCGTATCAGTCATTGATCAAGGTCTGGCTGGCAGAGCGAATGGCCCAGGACGCCAAGTGACCGGCCGCCCCCAGCTGCAATGCCGTGGAGCCGCCAGCAGCACAGCGCCTGCGCGACTTCAGACCGCGCCAGCGCGCGCCGATCGGCTCTTGCGCCAGGCGGCCGGCGGCGCGCCGTACTCGCGCCGGAAGGCGCGGCTGAAGGCGGTATCGGTCTCGTAGCCCACCTCCTGCGCAATGCTGGCCAGCGGTGCGTTGCTGCGGCACAAGAGGTCGGCGGCGAGCAGCATGCGCCATTGCGTCAGGTACTGCATCGGCGAGCTGCCCACGAGGTGCTGGAAGCGTTCGGCCAGCACCGAGCGCGAGGTGCCGGCGCTGCGCGCCAGTTCGTCCAAGGTCCAGGCCTGGGCGGGGCTCTTGTGCAGCAAGCGCAGTGCCGCGCCGACGATGCGGTCGCCCACCGCGGCCAGCCAACCGGTGCGGCCTTCGCCCTGATCGTGCATGTACAGGCGCAGGACTTCGATGAACAGCACCTCGGCCAGTTTGGCCAGCACCCCGGCGCCGCCGGGCCGCGGTGAGCGTGCCTCGGCCAGCGCATAGCGCAACGAGGCTTCGAGCCAGGTGCCGGCATTCGAGCCGCGCACATTGACCTTGACCACCGCCGGCAGCCCCGCCAGCAGCACCCGCGCCAGCCGCGCGTCGCAGGCCATGTAGCCGCAGACCAGGCGGGTGGCCGCGCCACCGCCGCCATGCGCCAACTGGCGCGGCCGGCGCGACAGCACGGCGTCCAGGCGCGAGCCGATGGCGGGCGCCAGGCCGGGCGCGGAGCTCATGCGGTGCGCATCGCCCTGGGGGAACAGCACCACGTCGCCGGCCATCAAACGCAGCGGCGCCTGGCCCTCGATTTCGACATGGCACTCGCCCTCGGTGATCAGGTGAAAGATCACCACGCGCTCGGCACCTGGCTCGAGCAGCGGCGCGGCCGCATCGGCGCGGGGCGACTGGTAGCACCACGGAGCGGTGAAGCGCGCATTGATGAAGATGGCCCCGACCAGGCGCACCACACGCAGGGTTTCCGACAAGGCATCCATCAGATGGCACTCACTCGGCGTTGGCCTCGATGTGCAATGCCACCGGCAGCGCATTCACGATCGCGCAGGCGATCGGTGAGTTGCGATAGCTGTTCTGCACCAGTGCGCGCAGGCTCTCGGCCGCAACGCCAAGTGCGGCGATGCGCACCCGCATCTGCACGTCGAACGGTGCGGCCGGCACCGCGCTGCCATCGGCGTCGGGCAGGCCGAGTTGGCCACGCAAGTCCGACCGGCTGCTGGCCCGCACCTCGAGCGTTTGCAACTCGATCCCCTGCGCCGCGGCGTCCATCGCGATGCAGGTGGCCGTGCACGAGGCCAGGCCGGCGCGCATCAGCCAACCCGGTGTGATGCGGTCGCCGCTGCCGCCGAGTGCGGCGGGCATGTCGGTCGCGATCTGGGTGCCGTTGCCGTGGCTGGAAATGACGTGCGTGCCGCCGGCCCATTGGGCGGTGGCCGGTGCGTCGTCGTCCACGCCTGTCTCGGGGCGCCGCCGCAAGACCGCCTCGACGCGTTGCCTCGCGGCGGCGATGTCCTGTGCTGCCATGGTCGCACCTCGGAGCTGTTGCGATGGCGGCCATTGTGGCGATGATGCCGCAGCATGGCCAGGCCCGTGGCCAGCGCGGCCGGTCGGCCGGATGAATGGTCAGCACTTGCGGACGCGCAGCCAGGACGCTGCCGGGCCGGCGCACGACAGTACGCCACGGCGAAAGCCGATGTCCATCGCGTCCGGATTCGGCACGCGACTGCGTTGCACCAGACAGAAGGACGGCACAGCCCTTCGACCCACTCGATCAGCCACAAGGAACTGCCATGAACGCCCCCACCGACCTGAATGCCTTGAAGACCCGCCAGCAAACCGCCTGGGCCAGCGGCGACTACGCCGTCATCGGCACCACCTTGCAGCTCGTCGGCGAGCAGCTCGCCGAAGCCTGCGACCTGCGCTGGGACGAACGCGTGCTCGACGTGGCCGCCGGCAACGGCAATGCCACGCTGGCGGCAGCGCGCCGCGGCGCGCAGGTGACGTCCACCGACTATGTCGCCAGCCTGCTCGACCGCGGCGCCGAACGCGCGCGCGCCGAACGCCTGGAGGTGACATTCCAGGCCGCCGATGCCGAGGCGCTGCCCTTTGCCGACGCCAGCTTCGACGCCGTGCTGTCGACCTTCGGCGTGATGTTCGCGCCCGACCATGCCAAGTCGGCCTCGGAGATGGCGCGCGTGTGCCGCCCCGGCGGCCGCATCGGCTTGGCCAACTGGACGCCCGAGGGCTTCATCGGCCAGGTTTTCAAGACCCTCGGCCGCCACCTGCCGCCGCCGGCCGGCGTGCAGCCGCCCTCGCTGTGGGGTGTGCAGGCGCATCTGCAATCGCTGTTCGGCGATCGCGCCGCCAAGATCGCGGTGACACCGCGCGTGTTCAATTTCCGCTACCGCTCGGCGGCGCATTTCATCGAAGTGTTCCGCACCTGGTACGGGCCGATGCACAAGGCATTTGCCGCCCTGCCCGCGGCCGGCGCCCAGGCACTCGAGGCCGACCTTGCCGAGTTGATAAACCGGCTCAACCGCGCCGGTGCAGGCTCGCTGGTGGTGCCCAGCGATTACGTCGAGGTGGTCATCACGCGGCGTTGAAGCGGGCGTGGCACGCGGGTACGGCGTGCCGGGCGAATTTGTCGTCTTCGCTGCGTCGACCCCGCACTGAAAGGTGATCCGCGAATGCCCGAGCTCACTCCCTACTGTCGCCAAGCGGGCGCGGGCCCGGGCGTCGTCTGCCTGCATGCCAACGCCAGCACCTCGGCGCAGTGGCGTGCGCTGATGGAAGGCTTGTCGCCGCGCTACAGCGCCTTCGCGCCCGACTCGTTCGGGGCCGGCAAGAGCCCCGACTGGCCTGCGGGCCGCGTGCTCACGCTGAGCGACGAGGTGGCCTTGCTCGAGCCGGTGTTCGCCGCGGCCGGCGATCCGTACTTCCTCGTCGGACATTCCTATGGCGCGGCGGTGGCACTGATCGCCGCGATGGCCCGCCCTGAGCGGGTGCGGGCCATCGCGGTCTACGAGCCCACCCTGTTTTGCCTGCTCGAAGAAGAGGCGCCCGGGCAGGCGCCAGCCCACGGCATCGCCTCGGCCGCCACCGATGCCGCCAAAGCCATCGAAGCCAAGGATCCCGCCGCCGCGGCCGAGCGCTTCATCGACTACTGGATGGGGCCGGGCACCTGGCGCGCGATGCCCGAGGCGCGCCAGGTGCCGATCGCCGCGTCGATGCGCAACGTCGCAGGCTGGGCCCGGGCCCTGTTCTTCGAGCCGACACCCTTGCAGGCATTCCGTGCGCTGGACTGCCCCGTGCTGTACCTGCTGGGTGCGCAGTCGCCGCCTTCGTCGCGTGGCGTTGCGAGGCTACTGACGAAGACCCTGCCCAAGGTCAGCGTGATCGAATTCGCCGCGCTCGGGCACATGGGCCCGGTGACGCATCCGCAACTCGTCAACGATGCCGTAGAAGGTTTTCTCGCGCGCCACTGACGTGCAGCGGCGACGCGGCCGCGCTCAGTGAAAAACCAGCACGGCACAGGCCGCGGGGTTGACCAGGCAAATGCCATCTCGGCCAACGCGGTCCGACGGGCGCGCCGATCCAGGCCAGCCCTCACGAGACCCCCACGGAAATGGCCGATCGTGCACGCTGCGGCGGGACTGGATTTTGCTCGAGGCGAGGCGACCTCGCGCCGCCGATCTGAGCCCAATGGCAGCAGCGACGCCGATGCCGAGAGCGGCAGCAGGCGGCCCCTTGGCGCCTCGCGCCGGGCCTGCGGGTTGGCGGCGCGCATGTCCCAGTTGCACCCGTTGCAGGCCTGCGCCCCCGCTCGCGCGGTGACCTGGCTGCGGTGCCTCTGCTGCGTGGTGAAGCTGCCCCAGCGCGAGGGCCACGAAGGGTTCCCTTCGTGGCCCAGGTCCTTCAACTCGTCGCAGCCGTTCTCGCAGTCGCAGCGGTCGCGGTAGAGCTGGCCAATGGCTGCAACGTCGTAGGGCGCGTTGGTCGGCAGCACGGCGTACGCCCAGACCTGCGCGCGATCCAGCCCTTCATCGTGGGCGTGGCCTGGGTTGTTTCGTCCCAGCGCATGTGCATGCGCCCACCCATCGCGTCGGCCACCATCACGTCCTGCCTGGCCTGCGCCAGCGCGGCCTTCTTCGGCTCCTCAGATTCACCCCTCGGGTGAGTGGGCCAAGCCGCCTCAAACCTGCACCCGTGCTCAAAAACGCAGCGTCGGCGCGGGCTCAACTGCTGTTCTTGGGGTCAGCCTGTGTACACGATCAGCGTGACATCGTCGGTCAGTGGCTGCGCCTCGAAGATTGCCATCGAGACCTCCGCCGCTCCGGTGCGATACGGGTTGCGACCGCGGGTGAACGGCAGCACGGTGCCATTGAGCTCGAGCCGGATCGGGCCACAGCCCTTGGTGCCGAGCCGGTAGACGATCTCCACCATTCGCCCGGCCACAGGCAGCCGAACGCGCAGGCCGTCGAGGGCGGTCGGCATCACCGGGTCGACCACCAAGATCGATTTCTCGCGCCGGATGCCGAGCAAGCTGTCCACAACCAGGCCGATCGCGATGCCCGGGCCGCTGGAGTAGATGCGCCAGCCGCCGTCCAGCGCGACCGCGCCTTGCGCGATGCGTGCGTAGGCGTCCGTGGCCTCGTAGCGGTCGGCAAACGCGGCGTCGGTGCTGGAGAAGTAGCAATTGGCCTGGCGCAGGTTGGCCGAGGGCACGCGCGTGCGCAGGCCCAGCGGGTGCGCCTTGCACAAGGCTTCGAAGAAGCGGTCGGCCTGGCCCAGGTGGGCCAGCATTTCCGCGTAGCGCAGGTGCGCATGCATATACATCATGCCGACCTCGCGGCCGAAGAAGGCGCTGCTCTCGGCACGCTGGAACAACTGTTCGGGGCCGCCGCGGTAGGGCAGCGGCCGATCGAACAGGCGCGCCCCATCGGGGCCGGTGAGATGCGCCTCGATGAGCTCGAGATGCGCCTGCGCCTGCGCCGGGCTCAGCATGTCCTCGAGGATGGCATGCATCATCGGCAGCAGGCTGTAGTGCACGCCGGTGAGCCGGTCGCTGGGGTGCAACAACATCTGCGGCGGCTGGTCGGGGGCGAACATCGCGTAGCCGGTGACGACGCCATCGGCCACCAGCAGGCGCTGGAAGTCGGCTTGCACCAACGTGGCCTCGGACTCCAGCGCAGCGGCCATCGCTTCGCGGCCGAGGCAACGCAACGCACGGGCCAGGGTGCCGAGCATCTGATGGTGCAGCGTCACCGTCCACGCGCTGCACAGGCGCTCGCGCAGGGCCGGGTCGGCCGGCTGCAGTGAATCGTTCCAGTCGCCGTGACCATAAGCCGCGAGCTGCGTGCCCGCGATGTGGCGGCGCCGGATGAGCGCCAGCGCATGCTCGACATGCTGCCACAAGGTCGCGTCCGCGGCGGGTGCGCCGACGGCGGTGAAAAAAGGCAGGCGCTGATCGAGCAGCGCGCCGTCTTCGCTGGCGAGCAGGTAGCGCGCCAGGCCCAGCAGCGGCCAGAAGACGATATCGCCGTGCGAATCGGCGGCGCGAAGGTGACGCTCGCGCTCGAAGAACATGAACCATTGCGGCCAGTCGCCATCGGCGTTCTGGGCCGCGAAGACGCGCAGCAGCAGGTCGCGCACGGGCGCCGTGCGGTCGAGTGCCAGCAACATCTCGAGCGGACCCTGGCACACGTCGCGCGTGCCCCAGCCGCCGCCGGAATATTGCTCGAGCCCGCGCGGCGCAAGGTAGTGCACCAGCGCGTTGTGCCGGTACCAGGGCAGGATCTCGGCCAGGCGTGCCAGGTCGGGCGCGAGCGCGCTGCCGGCGGGCACGGCCAGCTGCGGCAGCGGCGCCTCGTCGGCCAGCGCCGGCGGGGCCTCGAGCAGCCGCCCGACGATGCGCAGGCCGAACGCAGCCACCGTGCCGCTGCCGATGCAGACGAAGGGCTCGTCACGCGAGCGCCCATCTTCGAACAACAATTCGGCACCGCCGACGCGCTCGAACTGCGTTCCGGCCGCGGGCTCGATGCGAAAACCGCCGCCGGCAAAGCGCGCCGCGAGTTCACTGCCGGCCGGCACGCCGACGAAGACACCCTCGGCGCTGACCTGCAGCGGCAGCGGCAAGGGCCTGGCCAGGTTGCCATCGTCGCCGCCGAGCGCCACATGGTGCGTGACCAGCAGGCGTACCGGGCCACCGGCCAGGACCCGCACCTGCAGCGCCAGTGCCTGCGGGTCGTCGAGAGCCTGGCTGCAGACCTCGATCAGGCCGCCGGCATGTTTGTAGACCCAGCGGCAACGCTCCGGATCGATCGCGAAGGCAGAGGCCACGCCCAGCAACTGCCAGCGGCCATCGAGCCGCACGAAGGTGCGTTGGCCCTGCGAGCGGAACAGCCCCAGCCAGCCATGCACGGTGGACAGGAAGCGGTTGATGCTGACATGGCCCTGGGTGACCATCGAATGAAAGACGCCGGCCATCCAGACCGTGGACGTGAGGGCGTTCTCGTCGGGCACCAGGTGCGCCCCGGTGCGCAGGATGTGGCCGTGCGGCCGCTGCACGCGCAGCTCTTTGGCGCGCAAAACGACATGGGTGCTCTGGTCATGGAAGAAGGACAACAGCGTCTGGCCTTCGCGTTCCTCATGCCGGCGTGCAGGACCGAACAGCGCATCGAGATCGGCCGCGTCGAGGTCGAGCGTGGGCAGCAGGGGCGCGGTCGCGAACAGCGTGCGCGCAGCGCCGACGCGCGCCTCGGGCATGCTCTGCCGGGGCGGCCTGGCCTCGGGCAAGGCCAGCGTCGCATCGGCGAAGGCGAGGTCGGCGGCCGCGGTGGCCACCGGATGGTCGGCGCGGAAGTGGCCGAAGAAACCGAGCTGGGCCTGTGCCCCCGGCGCCAGCGTCAGCGGCGCGTCCTGGATCGCCAACAACGCATGTTCGTGCTGCAGTCGCCGCGCGGGCAGGCCCTGGGTGATGCCCTGCGGCAGCGCGCCGGCGCGGCTGGCCAGGCCGTGGACCTGCAGCGCATCGGTGGCGAAGGCGCTGCCGCGCCGCAGCGAACCGACCATCGCCCAGGGGTGGCGCCCGTCGACCGCGAGGTTCTGCCGCGCGGCGAGGACCCAGCCATGACGCGTGTGCTCGAGCGGCGTGAGGTCGAGGTAGTGGCTGACATAGTGCTCATTGAGACGGATCGCACCGTAGGGCGATAGGCCGATGTCCTGCACCTGCACGAGGTCGAAAGTCTGCGCCTGCGCGGTCAGATTCTTCACCTGCACATGCCAAAACCAGGACGGCGTGGAGGCGGCCAGGCGCAGTTGCAGGCGCAAGCGCAAGCCATGCCACTCGCCGCGCGCGTCGTAGCCGGTCTTGCCGGGCTGCGGCAACAGCGGCGCGAGCGGCCCGAGCAGCGGCACCGCCTCGACGCCGCCGGCCCCATGACAGCGCAGCCACAGGTTGGCCGGCCCAGCTTCGACCTCGTTGCCGACGAACAGGTTGAGCGTCACGCCCTGGCATTGCATGCGCCGGACCGAGCCGTTGGCCAGCAGCTCGATGCGCAGGCCGGCCGTGCTGGCCAGGCAGCGCGGGCCGGCCGCGTGGGAACGGCGGATCATGGCGTGTGACGCAACGCGCGCCCGGCGCCATCGAATACGAGCGCATCGGCCTGCGCGAACGTCAGCAGCGCCGGGCTGCCGGGGTGCAGCGCGGTGTCGTGCGCGGCGCGGGCGGTGAGACTGGTGCCGCCCCCGGTAACGGCGTGGACATACACCACGTCGCCCAGGTGCTCGACCAATTGCACGGTCACCGCCAACGCGGCCCGGCCGGCCGGCGGCTGGCTGACCGTGGCGAGTTGCTCGGGCCGGATGCCGATCGTCACCGCGTCGCCGGCGTGCAACTGCGGGGCGTCGATGGCCAAGTCCAGCACGCCCGCGTCGCCCAGCGCCAGCGTCAGCCTTTGCGGCGCGACGCTCAGTACGCTCGCGGCGAGCAGGTTGATGCGCGGCGAGCCCAGGAAGGCAGCGACGAAGGTATTGGCCGGGCGCCGGTACAACTCGAGGGGCGGGCCGGCCTGCTCGATGCGCCCGCCATTGAAGACCACGATGCGGTCGGCCAGGGTCATGGCCTCGGCCTGGTCGTGGGTGACATAGACGACGGTGGCAGCGAGCGTGGCGTGCAGGCGCGCCATTTCGACGCGCATCTGCGTGCGCAGCGCGGCGTCCAGGTTCGACAGCGGCTCGTCGAACAGGAAGATGCCCGGCCGGCGCACGATCGCACGGCCGATGGCCACGCGTTGGCGCTGCCCGCCCGACAACTGCCCCGGCAGGCGTTGCATCAGCGGCACGATCTGCAGCACTTCGGCAGCGGCGGCCACGGCGCGCTCGATCTCGGCCTTGGGCGTGGCCAGCATGCGCAGGCCGAACGACATGTTCTCGGCCACCGTCATGTGCGGGTACAGCGCGTAGCTCTGGAAGACCAT
>JANOKY010000212.1:0-1876 GCA_031419635.1 Burkholderiales bacterium
CATCGTCGGCCAGTATGTCTTCGGCTTCCAGCTCGGCTGGTTCCCGGTGCAGGGCTGGAGCGACAGCGTCTGGACCAACCTGGGCACCTACGTACCGCTGCCGGTGCTGCTGGCGGTGATGGTCGGCCTGGCGCCGCAGACGCGGCTGTACCGCACGTTCTTCCTCGACGAGATGGGCCAGGACTATGTGCGCACCGCGCGCGCCAAAGGCCTGACCGAGAACACCGTCATGTTCAAGCATGTGCTGCGCAACGCGATGATCCCGATCCTGACCAACATCGGCCTGGCGCTGCCGGGGGTGTTTGTCGGCTCGTTCCTGATCGAGGTCTTCTTCTCGATCCCCGGGCTGGGGCGCGAGGTGCTGCTGGCGGTGAACCGCAGTGACTATCCGGTGATCCAGGCGGTGACGGTGTATCTGGCGGCGATCACGATGATCATCAACCTGCTGGTCGATGTGTTGTTCAAGGTCGTCGATCCGCGGGTGGTGCTCAAGTGAGCGCGGTCATCAACGCCCCCGCGATGGACGCCGCCGTCGAGCATTCCGAAGGCGTCTGGCACGCTGCATGGCGGCGTTTCAAGAGCGACCGCGTCGGCCTGTTCTGCGCTGTGGTCGTGATCGCCTTCCTGCTGCTGATCATCGTCGCCGCGCTCGGCGGCGTGGCCAGGAACTGGCAGAAGGAAGTCGGCGTCGCCAACGCGCCGCCGACCTTCCTGGGGCCGCGCCCGGCCGAAGCCACCGGCGTGATCGAAGTGCCCAAGGGGCCGAACGTCGATTTGTCGGCGGTGGACCCGCTGGCGCCGCGCTACAAGGAATGGGACGAGCGCGCGGCCAAGTTCAAGACCGAGGAAATCGCCCGGGCCGAGACCCTGCCGATGGGCGCCGACCGCCTCGGCCGTGACGTGCTGTCCAAGGCCGTCAAGGGCACCCAGATATCGGTCTTCGTCGGCGTGATGGCGGCCCTGGTGGCCACCGCCATCGGCACCCTGCTCGGGGCCTTCGCCGGCTTCTTCGGCGGCAAGGTCGGCGATTTCCTCGAGTGGCTGTACAACGTCTTCGAGGCCATCCCCGGCATCCTGCTGATCTTCGCTTTCGCGGCCGTGTTCGGCCGCGGCATCAGCACGGTGGTGCTGATCTTGGGCCTCACGGGCTGGACCGGCCTGTACCGCCAGGTGCGCGCCGAGTTCATCAAGCACCGCAACCGCGAGTACGTGCGCGCGGCCGAGGCCATCGGCGCCTCGGTGTGGAGCCGCATCTTCAGCCACATCCTGCCCAACGTCAGCCATGTGATCCTGGTGCGCATGTCGCTGCTGGTGGTGGGCTTCATCAAGGCCGAGGTGATCCTGTCGTACCTCGGCCTGGGGGTCGGCATCGAAGACGTGTCCTGGGGCACGATGCTGGCCGAGGCGCAGAGCGAGCTGATCCTCGGCCACTGGTGGCAGCTCGCCGCGGCCACCGTGTTCATGGCTGTGTTCGTGACCGCGTTCTCGCTGATGGCCGATGCGCTGCGCGATGCGCTGGACCCGAAACTCAGAGGGCTCGAGTGATGTTGCTGTCGATCCAAGACCTGCGCGTCGCCTTCCGCATGGGGAAGGTTGGTGGCATCGCGCAACGCGCCGACGCGGTGAAAGGCGTGTCCTTCGACATCCCCGAAAACCGCACCGTGGCCCTGGTCGGCGAATCGGGTTCGGGCAAGAGCGTCACGGCGATGTCGATCCTGAACCTGCTGCCCGACAACGCCGAGCGCAGCGGCAAGATCCTCTGGCAGGGCCGTGACTTGCTGCACACCCCGATGGCCGAGTTGCAAAAACTGCGCGGGCGCGAGATCGCCTGCGTGTTCCAGGACCCGATGACCTCGCTGAACCCGGTGTTCACGGT
>JANOKY010000213.1:0-1600 GCA_031419635.1 Burkholderiales bacterium
GCGCGCTGGATCAGCGGCAGCGGCGTCAACGTGCGCAGCGAGCCTTCCTTGTCGGCGCCAGTCCTCGCCCGACTGGCGCTGAACGCAAAGGTCGAGCTTGTCGGCACATCCTCCACCGCCGCGGGCTTTTGCGAGCTGCGGTGGACGGCCACCGACGGCGCATCGATGCGCGGCTTCACCGCCTGCCGCTATCTCACTGAGGCCGCGACCGATGTGCAGCGCCTGGGCCAGGCCGTGCTGCCCGACGGCTCACGCAACCCGCAGTACGACCCGGCGCGCCTGTTCTGGCTGGCGCCGTCCTGGCCGGGCCTCGAGGCCTATGCGATGCAGCTCAACGAGACGCGGCTGCCGCCGGTGACCGACATGGCCTCCGCCCAGCGGCGTGATGCCTTCGTGCGCGCGCCCGACGAGCAACTCGAACGGATGAAGGCGCATCTGGCGCAGGGCATCCACGGCCCGGTCGCGCCGCGCTTCGTCGCCTGGGACGAGATCCAGCGCCAGGCCCGCTCGCTGGCTGCCACGCCGGAGCACCCCTCGGCCGACGATCAGCGATGGACCACGCTGGGCAACAGCCTCGGCCTTTGGGTGCCGTTCTCGAACCAGTATCAAGACGCGGCGATCGGTGCCCGGCTGGCCGCTGGCATGGTGCAGGTCATCGCCCTGCCGACGGCCTCGCCCTCGTGGTTCAAGGAGGCCCGCGACATCGCTGGCCTGGGCGAAGACACGGCGCAACTCAGCGGCCACTTCGCCGTCGTGCACAGCTACCGCACGCAGGTGCGCACGCCCTCGAGCGAGCCGGGCTGGATTTTCGACGGCCTGTGGGACATCGGCGCCGTCACCATGGCGCTGACACGGCCCGGCGTGCGCACGACGCTGTTCCGCGACGGCCGCCTGGCGAGTACGACAACCCATGCCAGCCGCAAGCAAATCACCTGGGGCGGCTCGGACCCGCCGATGTGTCACGGCTGGATCCCCGGCTTTGCCTACGGCGATGCCGAGGCGCGGCTGTGGGACAGCGACCTCGACCGGGCGGCGCTGAAGGTGCATCCAACCGGCAGCCTGGTGTTCTTCCATACGCGCCGCGCCCTGGCCGTGAGCGCAGAGCCGCCCGTGGTGCAGACCATCCGCCTCGACCGCGCGGCCACCGGTTTCGTGCGCGCCACGCAGATGCACTTCGACCTCGACGGCGACGGCCATCCCGACCTCGTGGCCTGGGAGGGTGTGGGCCGCGGCCCGGGCCACCTCGACGGCGAAACCAAGACCGACGACGCCTGGTACCGCCTGTTCTTCGTCAACATCGCCGGGCGCTGGCATGTGCTGGGCGCCGACAGCTTTGCCTACGGCTGTGGCTGCTAGCACGGCGAGGCATTAGCATCACGGGCACCTTCTTCTGTTCGACCCGGGAGCCCGCCATGTCCAGCACCGAATCCATCGTGATCGTTTCCGCCGCCCGCACGCCCATCGGCGGCCTGCTCGGCGATTTTTCCAGCCTCGCAGCCTGGGAGTTGGGTGCCGTGGCGATCAAGGCCGCCGTCGAGCGCGCGGGCGTGCCCGGCGACGCCATCGATGAAGTGCTCTTCGGCAATTGCCTGATGGCCGG
>JANOKY010000214.1:0-5785 GCA_031419635.1 Burkholderiales bacterium
CGACCTGGTGCGCAGCAAGATCAAGATCAAGAGCCTGAACTTCATGCGCGGGCGCACCTTCCTGAACAAGTACCTGATCATCGACGAGGCGCAGAACCTGACGCCCAAGCAGATGAAGACCCTGATCACGCGTGCCGGCCCCGGCACCAAGATTGTCTGCCTGGGCAACCTGGCACAGATCGACACGCCCTACCTGACCGAAGGCAGCTCGGGCCTGACCTTTGCCGTCGATCGCTTCAAGGGCTGGCCGCATGGCGGGCACGTGACGCTGGCGCGCGGCGAGCGCTCGCGACTGGCCGACTTCGCATCCGAGGTGCTCTGACGCCGGTTCGCGGTCGTTCAAGCGGAACAAGGCAGCTGCTTGCGGCCCATTGCGGCCGTTGACATTCCGCTTTGTTGGTAGTCGCGCGGCAACGAGGCATCCGGGCAGGGCCCAGCGCGCATGTGAGGCGCCGAGCAGCGCAGGGTTCGGGGCCCGCGCGCGCAGCGCGCTTCGTGCACTGACTCGTTGCGTCTGTCCGACCACAGTGAGCGCAGCGAACGGCGGGAGTTACGCAACGGGGCCCCGGGCCCGAGCAGCGCAGGGCAGTCGCAGCGCAGCGAAGACCGCCTCACCTGCGCGCTGGGCCCTGCCCGGGTGCCTCGTTGCCGCGCGACTACCAACAAAGCGGAATGTCAACGGCCGCAATGGGCCGCAAGCAGCCACCGGCTAACGCGCGGGTTTCATCCCGCGACTACTTCGGCCGCACCCGCTCCACCCTCGGCTGCACTGCTTGCAAACGGCCGGCGCGCAGCTCGGCCACGGCCTTGGCCAGCGCGCGCGCCACGTTGCGCGACTCTTCCTGCACGGCGGTGTCGCGGTCCAGCGCCTCGTGGCTGGTGGCATAGGGCTCGTAGTAGCCGATGTAGCGGTCCAGCCGCGCTGGCGCACCGGCGTCGATGAAGCCCATCCAGTCGAGCCAGTCCGACAGCGCGCGGCGCGAGCCTTCGATGCCGGCCACGTCGCCATGCACGATCAGGCCGTAGGCGCGCCCGGCCAGGTGCTGCGGGTAGTCCCAGCCGGCCATCTCGAGCGCCTTGGCCTGGGCGGCCTTCTTGCCCGAGGTCGAGGTCGGGTCGGGGTTGCCGCCGTCGGCGCAGACCAGGCGGTCGATCATCAGTTTCATCGGGCTCGGGCTCTGGTACCAGTAGACCGGCGAGACGATCAGCACGCCATGCGCGGCGGTCCAGCGCTCGTAGTTTTCGGCCATCCAGTCGTTGGTCTGGTTCAGCGCGTGGTTGGGGTAGCAACTGCAGGGCCAGTGGCACAGCGGCATGGCGGTCGATGCGCAACCCTTGCAGGGGTGGATGTGGCGGCCGTAGTCGGACGTCAGCAGGCTCAGGTCGAGCACGTCGGGCTCGATGCCGGCCTGCTCGAAGACTTCGCGCGCCAGCCCGAGCAGGCGGAAGGTCTTCGACATCTCGCCCGGGCAGGTGCCGTCGTTGCGCGCCGAGCCGCAGATCAGCAGCACGCGCGATGGGCTGGCCGCGTCGGACCAGTGCGATTGCGCTTGCGCCAGGCGCTGCTGGGTGGCCACCCATTCGCTCGACAGGTCGTAGTCGGGATCGGCGTAACCCGCGCCGGCTTTTTGCGTGAACGGCGCCTTGCGGCCCTCGGTGTAGGCCTGCCAGGCGATCGCCTCCAGGCGGCTGATCGACGCATCCTCGGCACGGAACGCGGCGTCGAAGAACGAGGCCCGAAAGCGCGCGCTGAACGTGGTGCGGTCGAGTGGGGCGGGGGCCTGGCCTTTGCGAATCTCGGTCACGCTGATCTCCGTTGTCGAAGGGGTTGGCCCGCGGGCCGGTGTGGCCACGCTAGGGGCCCGGCGCGCGCGCGTCTGTTCGCTGGCGAACGCAGCCCAACGTGGTCCAGCGCACCGACCGCAACGCGGCGATTGCGTACCGTCGGCACGGCCCCACCCCGCAACCCTGGCGACCGAGGACAAGCGATGCACCCCACCCTCGTCTCGATTTCCGCGCCTGCAGCCGCGCTGCATGGCTTCACGCTGCCGACCTGTGCCCACCCGCGCGCGGCCGAGGTCGACGCCGACGACGCCTTCATCGCCATGCTCGCCGCCTACCGCTGTAGCGGTGGCCTGTCGCGCGCCGATGAAGTCATCGGCCTGCTCGAGCAACACGGCGGCCCGGGTGTCGCCACGCTGGCGCGCTGGATTGCCCGGCGCAGCGTCATCAGCTTCGAGTGGCGCGGTGAAACCTGGCTGCCCTGGTTCCAGTTCAAGCACCCGGACCGCGTCCCCGACCCGGCGCTGCTGCCGGTGTGTGCCGAGTTGACTGCGGTCTACGACGGCTGGGAGCTGGCACAGTGGTTCGTGCGGCCCAACTCGGCGCTGGCCGGCCGATTGCCCGTGGATGTGATTGCGGTCGATGCCGATGCAGTGCGCCAGGTGGCGCGGGCCGATCGTTTCATCGCCAAAGGCTGATGCGTGCGTGCCCGCCAAATAACATCCATGTGGATGGTGCTAGGATGGCCACATGCCGAAGAAAGCCGCCACCCTGCGCGCCGCGCCCAAGCCCGCAGACTCCGAGAAGGTCACCATCAACCTCGGCTTCGTCGATCTCGGCCAGATCGACCTGCTGGTGGCCGAGGGCTTCTACAGCAACCGCAGCGATTTCATCCGCACGGCGGTGCGCAACCAGGCCGGCCGCCATGCCGACGTGGTGACGCAGGCGGTGGCGCGCAAGATGCTCGTGCTCGGCCTGCAGCACTTCAGCGCCGCCGACCTGCGCGCGCACAAGGCGCGCAAAGAGAAGCTACAGATCCGCGTGCTCGGCCTGGCCACGATCGCCGACGATGTGAGCCCCGAGCTGGCGCTGGCGGCCATCGATTCGATCGACGTGCTGGGCGCCTTGCACGCCAGCCCGGCCGTCAAGGCGGCACTGGCCCGGCGCCAGCGTTGACCCTTTGCCTACCCACATCCCAAAGGATTCCATGAATGAGACTGTTCAGCACTTGATGCGCGAAGCGACCCGGCTGACACAGTCGGGCCGCTTGCACGAAGCCACCGCAGCGATCCAGCGCGCGCTCGGCAGCGCGGCACCGGCGCGGCCGAACACCAGCGCGGCGGCGTCGCCGCGGTCTGCCGCGGAAGTGCTCGATGGCCACGTGTTCGAGGTCGGCCCGATCGCCAGCCCTAACGCCAGCCCTAACGCCAGCCTGGGCACGGGCGAATTCAGCAGCGGCACGCACACCCAGGCCGGCTTGACGCGCCACTACAAGCTCTTCGTGCCGCCCGGCGCGGCGGGCAAGGCGGTGCCGCTGGTGGCGATGCTGCACGGCTGCACCCAGAACCCCGATGATTTCGCCGCCGGCACGGCAATGAACGAGCGTGCTCGCGAGCAGGGATTTGCCGTGCTGTACCCGGCGCAATCGCCCGAGGCCAATCCGTCGCGCTGTTGGAACTGGTTCAAGCACAACCACCAGCAGCGCGGCAGCGGCGAGCCCGCGGTGCTGGCGGGCATGACCCAAGCGGTGATGAAGCAGCACGGCATCGATGCGCGCCGCGTCTACATCGCCGGGCTGTCGGCGGGCGGCGCAATGGCGGCCATCGTCGCCGCGGCCTACCCTGAGCTGTTTGCCGCCGTCGGCGTGCACTCGGGGCTGGCGCGCGGCGCCGCGAGCAACCTGCCCGAGGCCCTGGCGGCGATGCAAAGCGGTGGTACCCGCGGCGGACTGCGCAGTGCCGTGCCGACCATCGTCTTCCACGGCGACCAGGACCGCACCGTGCACCCGCGCAATGGCGAGCAGGTGATCGCCGCCGTGCGCGCCGACGGCGCCGCCGATGCGCAGATCGAGCAGGGCGCCTGCGGCCAGGGCCGGCGCTACACGCGCAGCGCCCACCCCGCCAGCGCCGGCAGCGCTTCGGCCGAGCATTGGCTGGTGCATGGAGGCGGCCACGCCTGGTCGGGCGGCCAGGCCGCAGGCTCGTACACCGATGCCAAAGGCCCCGATGCCACGCGCGAGATGCTGCGCTTCTTCTTCGCCCACCCGAAGCCGCCGGTGCATTGATTCGGGTTCACGATCGCGTTGATGTGCTGCGCCGCAAGAGATTTTTTTTGGCCGCACCGGAATAGATTGGAACGCGGTCCCGTCTATCCCATTGTCGGCACCCATCGGATGCACGCGCTGATTGCGATCCTCGCACCCCAGAGCCGCACCGTCCTTCACCCCACCGACGGAGTTTTCAATGTTCAAGCCCTTCGCCTTCGCCGCCACCGCACTGACACTTGCCGCCGGCAGCGCCTTCGCCGCCCCGTCCGACGACGCCCGCACGCACTTCCAGGCCGTCGCCTCCGGTGACACCCAGGTCGTTATGCGCGCCTACGCCGACCCGGCCCAGCTCAACTGGGTGGGCGGCCCGCTCGACGGCACCTACGCCACCACCGACGCGATCCGCACCACCTGGGACAAATTCGGCAAGGCGGCCGGCCCGCACAAGCTCACCATCGGCCAGATCGAAGAGTCGGCCAATCCCAAGGGCGCCACGGTCTCGGCCAACGTGGTCTTCGAAGGCAAGGCGCCAATCAAGGTGCGCTACCTGCTGACGTTCCGCGACGGCAAGATCGTCAACGAAACCTGGCAGATCGATCCGAAGCTGGCCGTCGCCGCAGCCTACTGATCGGCCGACGCGGCTACCCCCCCCATCCACCCTGACTGGACATCGCCATGAAGCACCTTCCCACTCTCGCCGCGCTGATCGTTGCCGCGGCCTCGTTTGCGACGCCCCTGAGCTACGCCATCGCCGCCGACGCGCCGGCCACGCTCGCCAATGGCGCGCTGGTTGACGCCAAGGGCATGACGCTCTACAGCTTCGACAAGGACACGGCGGGCAGCGGCAAGAGCACCTGCAACGGCCCCTGTGCCGCGCTGTGGCCGCCGGCGATGGCCGGCGCCGCGGACCAGCCCAGCGGGGCCTTTGCCATCGTCGTGCGCGACGACGGCTCGCGCCAGTGGGCCTACAAGGGCAAGCCGGTCTATACCTACCAGGCCGACCAGAAGCCCGGCGATCGGGCCGGCGACAACTTCAAGGACGTGTGGCACATCATCAAGGACTGACCGCAACGCCGAGGCCGCGCCGGTGCCCGCCGATCACGAACAACTGTTGACCTGGGTGCCGCGCCTGCGCCGCTATTCGCGGGCGCTGGCCGGCAACCGCGACGACGCCGACGACCTGGTGCAGGACGCGCTGGAGCGCGCCTGGGCCAAGTCGGGCTTGTGGCGCGGCGTGGCCGACATGCGCGGCTGGCTGTTCAGCATCATGCACAACCTGCATGTCGATGGTGTGCGGCGGCCGAAACTCTCCACCGTGGTGATGGACGACGACACGCCCGAGCGCGCCGTCGCGCCGACGCAAGGCGAGCGCCTGGCGGTGCTCGACCTACAGGCCGCGCTGGACCAACTGCCGGTGGAGCCAAAGGAGATCCTGTTGCTGATCGCGCTGGAAGACATGGCCTATGCCGATGTGGCCAAAACGCTGGGCATCCCGATCGGCACCGTGATGTCGCGGCTGTCGCGCGGGCGTGAGCGTCTGCGCGCCCTGATGGATGGCCGTGGCGCGCCGGTGCGGCTGAAGATCGTCAAGTAAGAAGCTCATCATGAATGACCCCTCCCCGATCACCGAAGCCGACTTGCACGCCTATGTCGATGGGCAATTGCCCGCTGATCGCCAGCGCGAGATCGAGGCCTACCTGGCCGGTCGGCCCGACGAGGCGCAGCGCATCGAGAGCT
>JANOKY010000215.1:0-6396 GCA_031419635.1 Burkholderiales bacterium
GTCGGCCAAGAAGCTCGGCTGCGCCGCCACCATCGTGATGCCGGTGACGACGCCCAAGCTGAAGATCGACGCGGTGCGCGCCTTCGGCGGCGAAGTGGTGCTGCACGGCGACAGCTACTCCGACGCCCACACGCACGCCAAAACGCTCGAAGCCGAGCGCGGCCTGACCTTCGTCCACCCCTTCGACGACCCGCATGTGATCGCCGGCCAGGGCACGGTGGCGATGGAGATCCTGCGCCAGCACCAGGGCCCGCTCGATGCCGTCTTCGTGGCCATCGGCGGCGGCGGCCTGATCTCGGGCGTGGCGGCCTACATCAAGGCGGTGCGGCCCGAGGTCAAGGTGATCGGCGTGCAGACCAGGGACTCCGACGCGATGTTGCGCTCGGTGCGCGCGGGGCGACGCGTGACGCTGCACGACGTCGGCCTGTTCTCCGACGGCACCGCGGTCAAGCTGGTGGGCAAAGAAACCTTTCGCCTGGCGCGCGCCCTGGTCGACGACTACGTGGTGGTCGACACCGACGCCGTCTGCGCCGCCATCAAGGACGTGTTCCAGGACACCCGCAGCATCCTCGAGCCGGCCGGCGCGCTGGGCGTTGCCGCGGTCAAGCAGTACGCCGCAGAGCACAAGGCCAAGGGCCAGACCTTCGTGGCCATCACCTGCGGCGCCAACATGAACTTCGACCGCCTGCGCTTTGTCGCCGAGCGGGCCGAGTTCGGCGAGCAGCGCGAAGCCCTGTTCGCGGTGACGATCCCCGAAGAGCGCGGCTCGTTCAAGCGCTTTTGCGAACTGATCGGCCCGCGCAGCGTCACCGAATTCAACTACCGCATCTCCGACGCCAAAGTGGCGCATGTCTTCGTCGGCATCGCCATCGCGCAGCGCGACGAGGCCGACAGGATCGAGCGCAACTTCGTGCGCCACGGCTTTGCCACCGTCAACCTGACCGACGACGAACTGGCCAAGGAGCATGTCCGGCACATGGTCGGCGGACGCTCCGAGCTGGCACTGCACGAGCGCCTGTACCGCTTCATCTTTCCCGAGCGGCCCGGCGCACTGATGCGCTTCCTGGCCGCGCTGCACCCGGGCTGGAACATCAGCCTGTTCCACTACCGAAACCAGGGCGCCGACCACGGCCGCATCCTGGTCGGCCTGCAGGTGCCGGCCGGCGACAAGCGCGCCCTGCAGGAATTCCTCGGCAGCCTGGGTTACGCCCACATCGACGAAACCGACAACCCCGTCTGCGCGCTGTTCCTGAGGTAGTTCACAGCCGGCGCGGCGCGGCGCCGCCTACACTGGCGGCCATGTCGACCAGCCCCCGGTCCCTGATCACGCCAACCTCCAACGCGCTGCTCGAACGCGCCTTGCGCGACAAACTGCAGCGCCGCGCCGAAACCATCGGCAGCCTGGGCGAGTTGGAGCCGCTGGCAGTGCGTGTCGGCCTGATCCAGAACACCCTGAAGCCGCGCTTTCGCGAGCCGCAATTGGTGCTGTTTGCCAGCGACCATGGCCTGGCCGTCGAAGGCCTGCCCACGGCCCCGGGCCATGGCACGGCCGAGCGCGCCTGGCAGGCCTTGACGGGCCAGTTGCCGGTGGCGGTGTTTGCGCGCATCCAGGGCATGACGCTGTCGGTGGTCGATGCCGGCGTGGCCGAACGCCTGGCGCCGCACGAACGCCTGCTGATGCGCAAGATCGCCCATGGCACGCGCAATGCGCGCGTCGGAGCCGCGATGTCAGTCGAGCAGGCCCAGGCTGCCATCCGCGCCGGCATGGAAATCGGCGAGTCGCTGCCAGGCAACCTGCTGGCAGTCGCCGGCGTCGCGGTCGGCGGCCACGAGAGTGCGGCGCTGGTGCTGTCGCGGCTGGCCGGGGCGCCGGTGCGCGAGTTGCTGCAGTCGCAGCCCGACATGGACGCCGATCGCTTGAACCACCTGCTGGTCATCACCCAGGCCGCGCAGGGCCGCCACCGCGACATCACCGACCCGGTCGAGGTGCTGGCCGCCTTCGGTGGTTTCGAGATCGCGATGATGGTCGGCGTGATGCTGGTGGCCGCCAGCCGCCGCCACCTGATCATGGTCGACGGCCTGCCGGCCTGCGCCGCGCTGATGGTGGCGGCGCGGATCGCCGCACCGGTCACCGACTACTGCGTCTTCTGCCGCAGCAACGGCCACAACGGCCTGGACTACGCGCTGAACATGTTCCACACCACGGCCTTGCTCGAGCTCGGCATGGAAAGTACCGACGGCACCGGCGCCACGCTGGCCTGGCCGCTGGTGCGCGCCGCCGCGGCCCTGCTCAGCGAAGTCGCCGAAGGCGAAGACCCGGGCCCATCGCGGCCGGGCGGCATCGACAGCCGGCTGGGCGCGCTCGGCATTCGTGCCGGTTGAGCCCGGGCCGCGCCGCCAGCCCTCAGCGGGTGTTGCTGCTGGGCGGGTTGGGCGGCGGCGGAACTGGCACCGGCTCACCCTGTTGCGGCTCCAGCGGTACCCCCATCACCGGCAGCGGCAAACCCGTCGCCGAAACCGCCGCGCCGGCGAAGCCAACCGGTACGCCGGGCCCACCCGCCTGCGCCAACGGCAGGCTGCCGGTGGCCGGTGGCGGCAACGCCGGCAGATCGAGCGTCACCTGCGGCGTGGCGCCGCGCGCCCCGAGCTTGGCGCCGCGCGCATGCACCGATTGCAGCACCAGCTCGCCATCGACGGCCGCGCCCACCGCATAGCTGCGCGCCGGCTTGCCATCGACTGCTATCAGCGCCAGCCCGTTGCGGTCACCGCCCTGGCGCGGCGCGGCCACGCCGAGCAGGCGAAAGCGCGACGACAGCGGGCTCTCGACCACCACCACAGCACCGGCCTCGCGCACCGGGGCGGCGCCGAACAGCCGCGTCAGGTCGCCGCGCGGCGCGGCGGCCGCGCCGACGGCCACGGTGTGCACGGGGGCAGTGGGTGACGACGCGCCCAGGCGCAGGGCCCAGAACATCGCACTGGCGGCAACCGCGGCCCAGATCACGAATGCAACGAGGCGTACTCTCATGGGCGCCGATTATCATGGCAAGCCAGCGCCGCCGCTGCCCTGCGACGACCCGCCGCACTGTGCAAGCTTCACGCGACACCCCCCAAGCCACCATGACCCCACCTTCGCACACGCCGTCCCGCCGCCGCGCCGCTCGCGGCTTCACGCTGATCGAGCTGCTGGTGGTGCTGGTGATCATCGGTGTGCTGGCTGCGCTGATCGTGCCCAATGTGCTCAACCGCGCCGAAGAAGCCCGCGTCACGGCCGCGCGCACCGATGTCAACAACCTGATGCAGGCACTCAAGCTCTACAAGCTCGACAACCAGCGCTTCCCCAGCGCCGAGCAGGGGCTGGAGTCGCTGGTGAAGAAGCCCACGGTCGGCTCGGTGCCACCGAACTGGAAGCCTTACCTCGACAAGTTGCCCAACGACCCGTGGGGCCGCGCCTACCAGTACGTCAACCCCGGCGTGAAGGGCGAGATCGATATCTTCAGTTTCGGCGCCGACGGCCAGCCCGGCGGCGAAGGCAACGATGCGGATGTCGGCTCCTGGCAGTGAGCCGCGCCGGGCGCCGCGCGGGCCGCGCCGGGCCGGGGCGGCCGGCTTCACCCTGATCGAGGTGATGGTGGTGATGGCCATCATTGCCATCGGCACCGCACTCGTCAGCCTGGCCCTGCGCGACGGCACGCAAAGCCGGCTCGACGAAGAAGGCGAGCGCTTGTCGGCCCTGCTCGAATCGGCGCGCACGGAGGCCCGCGCCTCGGGCATCACGGTACGCTGGGTGCCGGCCGACGCCAACACCAGCGACGGCTCGCATTTCAAATTCGTCGGCCTGCCGGCCGGCACTGAGTTGCCGACCCGCTGGCTCGGTGACGGCATCAGCGCCGAGATCGTCGGCGCACGCTCGTTGCTGCTCGGCCCCGAGCCGGTGCTGCCAGCGCAGCGCCTGGTGCTGCACCTGGACGACCGCCGCCTGGTGCTGGCCAGCGATGGCCTGGCGCCGTTCAGCCCGGCGCTGGCCAGCGACAACGCCACGCCATGAAGCCGCGACAGTCCGCGCGCGGCTTCACGCTGATCGAGGTGCTGGTCGCGCTGGCCATCGTCGCCGTGGCACTCGGCACCGGAGCCAAGGCCGCCGGGGCGCTGATGGGCAACGCCCAGCGGCTGACTGACGTCAGCGCGGCGCAATGGTGTGCCGACAACCAGCTCGCCAACCTCAAGCTGGCGCACCAGTTTCCGGGTGTCGGCGACAGCGATTTCGCCTGCGAGCAACTCGGCCGCGGCTTCAAGGGCCAGTTGCGCGTGCGGCCGACGCCGAACCCGAACTTTCGCCGTGTCGATGCCGTGGTCGCCGACGACAGCGACCAGCCGCTGCTGACCCTGTCGACCGTGCTGCCTCGCTACTGAGCATGAGCCGAAGCACGCGTCTGCAAACCGGCTTCACGCTGGTTGAAGTCCTGGTCGCGCTGGCGTTGATGGCGGTGCTGGCGGGCATGGCCTGGCAGGGCCTGGACGGCATCTCGCGGGCTCGCACCGCGAGCCAGCAACGAGTCGAGCAAACGCTGCGCCTGAACACCGTGCTGGCGCAGTGGGAGCAGGACCTGCAATCGGTGTTCGACACCAATGTCGTACCGGCGCTGGCCTTCGACGGCGCCACCCTGCGCCTGGTGCGCCGCCAGCCTGAGGGCCTGCAAGTGGTGGCCTGGTCGCTGCGCGATCAGCGTTGGTTGCGCTGGACCGGCCCGGTGGTCACGCAGGCCGCGGCGCTGCAGGACAGTTGGCTGGCCAGCCAGCAGTTGCTCGGCAACGAAAGCGCGCAATTGGCCATGCAGGGCGGCCTGGCCAGTTGGCAGGTCTACTTCTACCGCGGCAACGCCTGGAGCAATGCGCAGTCGAGCGCCGATGTGGCAGCACCCGCGCCTTCAGCGTCGGCGCCGGTCGCGGCACGCACGCAATTGCCCACCGGCGTGCGCGTCGTGCTCAGCTTCGAGGGCGGGGCCGTGGCCGGCAACCTGACGCGCGACGTGCTGCTCGCGCCGCAGATGTGATGAACGCCGGACGCACCGCAAGAACCACACGCCAACGCCAGCGCGGCGCCGCCCTGCTGCTGGCGATGCTGATCCTGACCCTGGTGGCGACGATGGCCGCCGGCATGGTCTGGCAACAGTGGCGCGCGATCCAGGTCGAAGGGGCCGAGCGCGCGCGCACGCAGGCCGCCTGGATCCTGTCAGGTGCGCTCGACTGGGCGCGGCTGATCCTGCGCGAGGACGCGCGTGAAAACGCCCGCGGCGGCGGCGTCGACCACCTCGGTGAGCCCTGGGCGGTGCCGCTGGCCGAAGCCCGGTTGTCGTCGTTCCTGGCCGCCGACCGCGACAACAACAACGCCGCCGAGGCCGATGGCGTCGAGGCCTTCCTGTCGGGCACGATCACCGACGCGCAGGCGCGCTGGAACCTGCGCAAGCTGGTCGACGCCGCGGGCAAGACGCCCGACGCGCAGATGCGCGTGATGACCCGGCTGTGCGAGCAGGCCGGCCTGCCCAGCGACAGCGCCGAGCGCATCGCGCAGGCGCTGCGCAAGGCCTGGGGGTCGAGCATCCCGGCGCCACCCGGCACGGCACCGACACCGGCCGCGATCGCGCCGCAACGGCTGGCCGAGCTGGCCTGGCTGGGCATCGACACCGACACGATCCGCCGCCTGGAGCCCTGGGTGATCGTGCTGCCCGGCAGCGAGACCCGCGTCAACGTCAACACCGCACCGGCCGAGGTGATCGCCGCCGCCGTCGACAACATGAGCCTGGGCAGCGCCCAGCGCCTGGTGCAGGAGCGCCAGCGCACGCCGCTGCGCGACCTCACTGCGGCCACGGCGCGGGCCTACTTTCCGGCCGATCCGCAGACCAACCTCGACGGCGTTGGCGTGGCCAGCCGCTACTTCATCGTCCAGGGCCGCCTGCGCCTGGGCGAGCGCGTGCTCGAAGAACGCTCACTGATCGAGCGCCGCCAACTCGATATCGTGGTGCTGGCGCGCGAACGCATCAACCTGCGCGACATCAATTGAGCTGCGCATCAAACGACCATTGCCTCGGCCAGTGTGCAATCTGCACCCCATACACTCGCCCGGTCCTTGATTCCACGCCACCGGCCGTTGCCGCACCCTGGCTTTGGCGCTAGCCTCCTTTCGCCACCATGTCGACCCTGATCATCCAGCTTCCCGCTCGAGCCCGCCTGCAAGGCGGTGCCGACGGTGTGCGTGCGTCGGCGCACAGCGGCACCGAGCTGGCCTTCGTGCTCAGCCCCGATGGCCTGTTGGTGGCCCGCCATGGCCGTGCTGCGGCGGCGCTCTTGCCCAAGGCCGACAGCGTGGTGCTGGTGCTGGCCGACACCGATGTCAGTTGG
>JANOKY010000216.1:0-3212 GCA_031419635.1 Burkholderiales bacterium
GCATACAGCGTCTCGGTGGTGCAGGCCAGCAGTGCGGCCAGCGGCAGTGCCAGCGCGCTGGCCCATGCGGCGCGGCGAAGGGTCAGGGGGCGGGTCATTGGCGGCTCCTCGGGGTGGATGGACATTGCTGATACGGCCCGGCCATGCGAACGGGGTCAAGTTGCTTGCGACGCGACGCGTTGACCCCGTTTGCATTCGTGGCCCGTACAAGCCTCGACGACAGTGCAAGCCGACAATCCCCGCTGCCGATGACACAAGACCGCGAACCCGACGACGACGCCCTGATGCGTGCCTTCGCGCAGGGCGACGCGCGCGCGTTCGAGCGCCTGTACGCGCGGCACCACGCCGCGCTGTACCGCTTCGTTCGCCGCGTGCTCGGGCGCGAGGCGGGCACGCAAGCCGACGAGGTGTTCCAGGACACCTGGCTGCGGGTGGTCAACGCGCGCCAGCGCTGGGCACCGCAGGGCGCGACGTTTCGCACCTGGCTGTTCACGCTGGCGCACCACCGCGCCATCGACCTGCTGCGCAAGAGCGGCCGCGAAGTCGTGCTCGATGCACCCGACGACGAGCGCGAACCCTGGCAACCGGCCGGCGATGCGCAAGCCTGGCAGGCCTGGCCGGCCGCGGCTTCGCAGGCGGGCGCCGGCGCGGTCGAAGACCAGGCCTTCTGGCGCGCCGCCGGCCAGCGCCTGCTCGATTGTCTCGAGGCCCTGCCCGCGGTGCAGCGCAGCGCCTTCCTGCTGCACCATGAAGACGGCCTGGCGCTCGACGAGCTGGCGCGCGCGCTCGAAGTCGGCTTCGAAACCGCCAAGAGCCGCCTGCGCTATGCGATGAGCAAACTGCGCACCTGCATGGGCGCCTACCTGCCGGCGGCACAAGAACGATGAACGCACCCCGCCCTGACGACGACGCGCGCGACGCGCATCTGCTGGCCGCATTGCGCCACACGCCCGACCGCGATGCGCTGCCGCCCGCGCCGTTGACGGCCGCGATCCTCGATCGGGCGCGGCAAGCGGTGCGGCCGTCGCGCGCCACTGCCGGCGCGTGGGGGGTCGGTCTGCGCGCTGCGTTGGCGCGGCTGTGGCAACCCGCGCCGATGGCTGCCTTCGGCACCCTGGCCATGGCCACGCTGATCGGCGTGATGTGGGGTGGGCAGCCGGTGCCCGATGCCACGCCCGAGCTGCGGCCCGAGCAGGCGGCGCCTGCGGTTCAAAGCGAAGTTGCCGGCACGACCGTCGCGCAGGTGCCGCCGCCGGTGCTTGCCGTTCCTGAGACGGCAAGACCTGAGGTGCGCGCATCGAAGTCGATACCGAAGACGCCAGCCACATCGCAAGCGGCGGCGCGCGCCAAGGCGGCGACGCCGCCAGCGCCACCGCCCGAAGCCATGGCCACAGCCGCCGAGGCAGTCAAGGAGCGCGAAGACCGGCGTGACGCGGCCGGCGCTGTCGCGCCGCAGCGGGCCGCCGCGCCGGCCCAGGTGCCGCAACAAAGCGATGCCCTGGCCAAGTCGCTTGCCGACGCGGCGCCCGCCGCGCTGCGCGCACGCAGCGAGCGCGCCGTGCCCGCGCTGGGCGCGAACGCAGGCGCTGTCGCCGCGCCGCTGGCCGGTGCCGCAGCCGAGATCGACGCCGCTGCGGGCAGCGATGCCGCGCGCGTGCGTTGGCGCCTTGCGGGGCAGCGCCTGGTCGCGCACGAGGCCGCGCAGCGCGAGTGGTGGGCGGCGGTGCAACGGGCCACCCAGGGGCGCTGGCAGTTGGCGGCAACCGCGTCGGCGACAGGTGCCGAGAGCGAACCGATCGCACTGCTGATCGATGGTGTGCCGCGTGGCAGCCTCGCTTTCGAGCCGCAGGCCGTCGTCTGGCGCGATGCCGGCGGGGTGGCCTGGCGGGCGCCGATTGCGGCGGCTACCCTGCGCACCTGGCAGGAGGCCCAGACGCGCTGGTGAAGCTCGGTTTGCGGCGCGGTCCCCGCACTGTCGATAATGCTCGATTCGCCTTTCGAATCGACATGCCCCCTGACCGTACCCAATTGCGCATCCGCGGCGCCCGCACGCACAACCTGAAGAACATCGACCTCGACATCCCGCGCGATGCGCTGGTGGTGATCACCGGGCTGTCGGGCTCGGGCAAATCGAGCCTGGCCTTCGACACCCTGTATGCCGAGGGCCAGCGCCGCTATGTCGAGAGCCTCTCGGCCTACGCGCGCCAGTTCCTGCAATTGATGGACAAGCCCGATGTCGATGTCATCGAGGGCCTGTCGCCCGCGATCAGCATCGAGCAGAAAGCGACTTCGCACAACCCGCGCTCGACCGTCGGCACGATCACCGAAATCCACGATTACCTGCGCCTGCTCTATGCCCGCGCCGGCACGCCGTTCTGCCCGGATCACGACCTGGCTCTCCAGGCGCAAAGCGTGGCCCAGATGGTCGACGCCGTGCTCGCGCTGCCGCAAGACACGCGGCTGGCGATCCTGGCGCCCGTCGTGCGCGACCGCAAGGGCGAGTTCGCCGAGCTGTTTGCCGACATGCAGGCGCAGGGCTATGTGCGCTTTCGGGTCGATGGTGCGGTGGTCGAAGCCGCCGAACTACCGAAGTTGAAGAAGGCCGAGAAACACGACATCGATGTCGTCGTCGACCGCGTCAAGGTCCACGCCGGCTTGCAGCAGCGCCTGTCGGAAAGCTTCGAGGCCGCGCTGCGCATCGCCGATGGCCGCGCGCTGGCGCTCGAACTCGACTCGGGCAAGGAGCATCACTTCTCCAGCAAATTCGGCTGCCCGGTGTGCAGCTACTCGCTGCCCGAACTGGAACCGCGCCTGTTTTCCTTCAACTCGCCCGTCGGCGCCTGCCCGACCTGCGACGGCCTGGGCCAGGTGACCGTGTTCGACCCCGAGCGCGTGGTCGCCTTCCCGACCCTGAGCCTGGCCAGCGGCGCCATCAAAGGCTGGGACCGGCGCAACGCCTACACGCACTCGATGCTCGAAGCGGTGGCGCGGCACTACGGCTTCGACCTGGAAACCCCGTACGACCAGTTGAAACCCGAGCACCGGCAGACCTTGCTGCACGGCTCGGCGCACACCGAAATCGCCTTTGTCTACCAGGCCGAAGGTGCGGGCGGGCGCAAGCGCAGCGTCAAGCGATCGCATGCTTTCGAGGGCGTGATCCCGAGCTTCGAGCGGCGCTGGCGCGAAACCGAATCGGCCGCGGTGCGCGAAGA
>JANOKY010000217.1:0-3393 GCA_031419635.1 Burkholderiales bacterium
AACGACGAGCCGATCCAGGCGATCGCGGTGATGACATGGGCCCAGCGCAGCAGCAGGCTGGCCCAATCGAGCAGGTAGGCGTCCATCGCGTCCTCGCAGGGGTGCAAAGTGCAGCAGGGCGGCACTGCGCTGGCCCCTCACCACAGCGGGCTCTGTGAGGAACGGACGTCGCATCCACATGCACGCATCGATCTTGCCTGCTGTTCGTGGGCGCCGCGGCGACGCTGCCAAAGTGTATACACTTTGGCGTACACTGGCTAGCCTCGCGACCTCCGACACAGCCCATGCCCCGCAGCCGCGCCAGCCTCCAGGTGATCGAACCGGCAACGCCGGGGCCGCGCCGGGCACGACGCTCGGTGGTCACGCAGCGCGTGACGGCAGGCGCCACGCAGCGCATCGTCGAGTCGATCACCACAGCCATCGTCGAGCGCCGCCTGACACCGGGCACCAAGCTGGCCGAGCAGAAGATCGCCGACATCTTCAAGGTCTCGCGCACCCTCGTGCGCCAGGCACTGAACCAGTTGAGCCGCGACCGCCTGGTCACGCTCGAGCCCGCGCGCGGCGCTTTCGTGGCCATGCCCAGTGTCGAAGAAGCACGCCAGGTGTTTGAGGTGCGCGCGATGATCGAAGCGGCCCTCGTGCGCCAGCTCGCCGCTCGCATCACCGACGCACAGATCGCGCAACTGCGCTCGCACCTGCGCGACGAGCGCGAGGCCATCGCCCGCACCGACGTCTCGGGCCGCACGCGCCTGCTGGCCGACTTTCATGTGGTGCTGGCGCGCCAGCTCGGCAACGAAGTGCTGGCGCAACTGCTGGCCGACCTGCTCAGCCGCTCGTCGCTGATCTCGCTGATGTACCAATCGGCGCATTCGGCCGAGCATTCGCAAGACGAGCATGTGCAAATCGTCGACGCCCTGGCCAAGCGCGATGCCCGCGCCGCCGTGCGCCTGATGGAGCACCACCTGGCCAGCGTCGAACGCAACCTGCAACTCGACCCGCACACGCCCGATCTGCTGGCCGCGCTGCGGCCTGAGGCTTGAGGCGGCGGCCATGAGCATCAACGGTGCGCCCCGCTACCCGCGCGACCTGAAAGGCCACGGCCGCAATCCGCCGCAACCGCGCTGGCCGGGCAACGCGCGGGTGGCCTTGCAGTTCGTGCTGAACTTCGAGGAAGGCGGCGAGAACTCGGTGCTGCATGGCGACGCCGGCAGCGAGCAGTTCCTGTCGGAGATGGCCAACCCGCCGGCCTTCGCGGCGCGGCACCTGAGCATGGAGAGCACCTACGAGTACGGCTCGCGTGTGGGGGTGTGGCGGCTGTTGCGCGAGTTCGAGCAGCGGGGTTTGCCGCTCACGGTATTCGGCGTGGCGATGGCACTCGAACGCTGCCCCGAGGTGACAGCCGCATTCGTCGAACTCGGCCATGAGATCGCCTGCCATGGTTGGCGCTGGATCTCGTACCAGAACGTCGACGAGGCCACCGAGCGCGAGCATCTGGCGCGCGGCATGGGCGTCATCGAGCGCTTGACCGGGCAACGGCCGCTCGGGTGGTACACCGGCCGCGACAGCCCGCACACGCGCCGCCTGGTCACTGATCACGGCGGCTTCGAGTACGACAGCGACTGCTACGGTGACGAACTGCCGTTCTGGTTGCAGGTGAAGAAGAGCGACAGCACGCTCGCGCCCCACCTGGTGGTGCCCTACACGCTGGACTGCAACGACATGCGCTTCGCGCTGCCGCAGGGTTTTGCGCAGGGCGACGATTTCTATACCTACCTGCGCGACGCCTTCGATGTGCACTACGCCGAGGGCGACGAACGGCCCGGCATGATGAGCATCGGCATGCATTGCCGGCTGCTCGGCCGGCCGGGGCGGATGCGCGGCTTGCAGCGCTTTCTCGACCATGTCCAGCGCCACGAGCGCATCTGGATCACGCGCCGCATCGACATCGCCCGGCACTGGAAAACCGTGCATCCGTTCGATGCCGCCAGTGCGTTCTTGTGGGAGTGATCGCCATGACCACGACCCTGGCCCAACTCAACGCGGCCTCGGCCGCCGAAGCCCTGGTGCTGCTCGACGGCACCTACGAGCATTCCCCGTGGATCGTCGAGCGCGCGTTGCCGCAGCGGCCGTTCGCCAGCCTGGCGCAGTTGAAGCTCGCGCTGGTCGATGTCGTGCGCCAGGCCGGCCGCGACGCGCAGCTCGATCTCATCCGCGCCCACCCCGAGTTGGCGGGCAAGGCCATGCTCAGCAAGACATTGACAGCCGAGTCGACCCACGAACAGGGCAGGGCGGGGCTCACGGATTGCACCGCCGACGAGTTCGCCCGCATCCAGCAGCTCAACGCCGACTACAAGGCCAAGTTCAGCTTCCCGTTCATCCTGGCCGTGCGCGGCCCGCGCGGCCTGGGCCTGAACAAGGCTGAGATCATTTCGACCTTTGCGCGGCGGCTGGACAACCACCCCGACTTCGAGCTTGCCGAGTGCTTGCGCAACATCCACCGCATTGCCGAGCTGCGCCTGGACGACAAGTTCGGCCATGTGCCCGCGCTCGGCAATCAGGTGTGGGACTGGTCCGAGCGCCTGGCCAGCCACAGCGACCCCGGCTACGCCGAACGTGGCGAGCTGACCGTTACCTACCTCACCGACGCCCACCGCGCCTGCGCGCAGCGGCTGGCGCATTGGATGCGCGCCGATTGCGGCTTCGACGAGGTCGAGATCGATGCGGTGGGCAACGTCGTCGGCATCTATCACGGCAGCGACCCGAAAGCCAAACGCCTGCTCACCGGCTCGCACTACGACACCGTGCGCAACGGCGGCAAGTACGACGGGCGCCTCGGCATCTTCGTGCCGATGGCCTGCGTGCGCGAGCTGCACGCGCAGGGCCGGCGCCTGCCGTTCGGCTTGGAAGTGGTGGGCTTTGCCGAAGAAGAGGGCCAGCGCTACAAGGCGGTGTTCCTCGGCTCGGGCGCGCTGACGGGCCACTTCGATATGGCCTGGCTGGAGCAGCAGGATGCCCAGGGCATCACGATGCGCGCGGCGATGGAACATGCTGGCCTGTGCATTGCCGACATCCCCAAACTCCAACGCGACGCCGCCAACTACCTCGGCTTCGTCGAGGTACACATCGAGCAGGGCCCGGTGCTGAACGAGCTCGACGTGCCGCTGGGCATCGTCACTTCAATCAACGGCAGCGTGCGCTACCTGGGCGAGATCGTCGGCATGGCCAGCCACGCCGGCACCACGCCGATGGACCGCCGCCGCGACGCCGCCACGGCCGCCGCCGAACTGGCGCTGTATGTCGAGCGACGCGGCGGCGCGGCGCCGCACTTGGTGGCCACCGTCGGCATGCTCGAAGTGCCGGGCGGCTCGATCAACGTGGTCCCAGGGCGCTGCA